>JAGLPW010000198.1 GCA_023137125.1 Candidatus Cloacimonadota bacterium
ACAAAACATTCTTCTCCATTTTCGGCACTTTCAGCAATTCTTTTCATCCCACGATGCGTAACCTTTGCACCTTGCCAACCGGAAACCTGAGCTGTGGCTACACCAAGAGAATCGTTATAGCTAATATTATGTTTCTTCTCATAATCTTGTACTTTAGGAAATTTCTTCACAAGTTTTTCAGCATCAGCTATCATATCACCAAAACCTTTTTCATTTAATATTCTCTTTCTGGTCTCGTATTTTCTCATTTTAGTAATTGTTTCACTGATCTTCTTTGCCCCACCGTGAAACTCCTTTAAAGCATCGATCGCCATTTTGTCTTCTTTAGACAAGAATTCGAAATACATTTGTCCTCCTGATAAGAGTCGGCATTCAGTTTTTATCTGAAAGCGATCTCATTTTTATTTTTTTTATTTTAACAATATAACTTTTTTGGTATAAACATTATGTATTGTTTCAAGTGTGTAAAAATAGATCCCGCTAGAAATTTTCTTTCCATTTTCATCAGTTCCATCCCAACTAACATTATGATTCCCCTGAACCAAAACTTCGCTAAGCAATGTTCTGATCTTATGCCCTTTAATATTATAAATACATAGTTTTACGTCTGTTGTTTTGGTAAGAGAAAAAGATAAGTTTGTAGAACTATAGAAAGGGTTTGGAGATACGGTAAGAAAGGAATGATCCTGAACATAGTGTGGGTTTGCGTTTGTATTATATGTAAAAAGTTCTTCTGTATCGAATATCGTGGGTTCTAATTGATAAGCAGGTGTTCCCACTTTAGCAGTCGACCATTTTATCAAATTCAGTGTGGGAACATATTGTATAGTATGAATATTATTGGAAACCCCGGCAGCTCCAGCTAAAAGATCCCAACTCCGTATAATATCGATATCTGAACTGACAGAAAGTGAATCTGCAATATTATCATAACGATAACAACCGGCAGGTGGATACAACTCTCTAAAATGATTCGTAGCAACCAGATGTTCAATTGGAATAACAGTATTATCATTATCATCGCGAACAACTATTCCATTTTGATTATTACATTCTATCACCAATCCACTCTCGTGATTTGCAGTGTGAACTATAGATCCGCTTAATTGATAGTTCTCTTCTATCGCAGCTTGTACATCTTCTGGAGCAACTTCATAATCACCATCATAATCGTAAACTTCAATTCCATTTCTAATCGATAATAATATTGGATGGAAAGTATAAGTATTTGGATGTTCATTATGATTTCCCATATTCATAAATGCGCAAAGTCCGTTCTCATTAATACTGGATAAACCACCTATAAAACCCGGAAAAGTGAATGATAACCAGTTAACCTCATCAGCTTCTGATGGGAATTGAACAACCAGCAAGTGGTTTTCTAATAAAGCAGTATGCGGTGTCCAGTCCATGTTCCGCGTAATTACCAGATCTCCTGATAATTCAGGATCCAAGATTGTATTCCCACCCCAGCTGGATAAACTTGAACAACCAAATTCATAATCCGAATTTAAATCTCCCAGCGCGGCTAGATCAACAATTGCATTAGAAAGCAAAAGATCATTTGCATCTATGTCTCTACTTAAGATATCACTGAAAAGAATAATATCAGCCTCTATCATTCCATCTATTATCCCTTCAGTTTCGGAGATGTACTTCTCTTCTATTTGGAAATTATCAAGAAAATATGTTCTCGTGTTTTCGTAGAGATATGAATTCCCGCCAAAAAAAGCGTAAATAAAATAGTTTTCTGAAATCTCTTTGATCTCACTCCCAAGAAGGTAACCCGTCGCATAACCTCTCTCGTAATGTGTTCCCCAAACCTTGAGGATTTTCTTACCATCTACACTTAGAGTATCTCCATTAACATTTTGAGCATTTACGATCGTGAATATGAATAAAAATAAAAATGTAAATAAAATAAACTTTTTCATAGATCCTTCTTATATAATAATATCCTCTAGTTTTCGTTTAGGAACGTGATGAGTTCCATTTTCATCGCGCCAATATTTAATGTCATTATTTTCAACATATTCAAGTTTTATGTTTTCCTTCGGTTTACCAAGTGCAATTACATAATTGATCGAATACTTCTTTGGAATTTTAAGCAATTTTTGCAGCTCATCTCTCTTCACACTTGCAAAAATGCAACCACGTAATTCTGATTCTACAGCACCAAGCAAAATAGACTGACATGCAATTCCTGCATCACAAGCTACTTTTCCAGTATCTTTTTCCGTTGATAAAATAGTTATATATGCAGAAGGACGTTCCCCAATTTCTGGTCCCTTCCAATCTGTTAAATATCCAGCCCAACTTAAAGTAGAAAAAACCTTTTCATTTTCTTCTTCTGTATTACATATTTTAAAACGTAATCGCTGTAAATTAGCTGCTGAAGGTGATAAACGGGCAAGGTCAATAAGATCTTCAAGCAAAGAAGTTCCAATTACATGATTCTGAAAAAACCTGCGATAACTACGATTTTTTACAATCATATCTCTGATCATTCTTCCTCCGGTTCATTTTCCATTAATCTTCTTTTCTGCTAACCTTAATCAGTGGGAAAATTAATAGTGTCAAGGAACTTAAAATAATGAAAGCTGTCCCAATATTTATAGAATCTGCAATGAAGCCCATCAGAGGTGCCATCAAAGCAACAAATATAGTTTTCAATTGTGATTCAACCGATAATCCGGAAGCCATAACATCGTGAGAAATATTCTCACTGATAAAACCAATATTGAGAGGTCTTCGCAAATTCTGGAGTATATATAACATGATAAACAAAATTATTATAATTATTTGTAATTCGAAAATAAAGAATAACCCGGCAAGTAATATAAATGAGACACCTGCAATAAAAGTACTGTTCACAGCGATTGATAGAGATGAAAATCTATTGCTAAATTTACCCGAATTTCTAGAAGCACATGATGTTAAGATGTATAAGATGAAATAAACAATTGCTATTATAATCGATTCTCGTTTTTCTATTTCTAATAAAAATGGAATGGATAAAACAATCATCTGAAGAATGGGCTGAATGTAGTCTTTCACCGTTTTGAATAAGCCATCAAAGATTGCTGAATTCATCAATGCTTTTCGCAATATAGGTTCTTTAAAACTCAATTTTAAACTGGCATAAGTTATTTTGAAATTATGCTGAATATTATTTAACAATCCTTCTTTATGTTCTCTTTCTCCATCTAGTTCTTTTGGATAAGTAAACATTAATATCAAGGCAAGAATGTAAGGGATTATTGAACCTAAAAAGATATATTTATATTCACCGGAATATAGAACGATCCCGCCTGCAATAAGAGCTGCTAAAGCAGATCCCATTTGTGACCAACTTCGTGTATAACCATAATATTCAACTTTTAAATGCAATAGATCATTGAGTTTTAGATAATGCAGGATCATTGCTTTATGGGTGCCTGTGCGAAAAGCATCTCCCAGCGCAAAAAAGATCATTGCAGCAATATATAGCAGAAATCCGGGAAAGAAGAAGAAAATAATGAAAGATAAAATATAGGAAAGAAAAGCAAAGACCATCGATCCTCTTCGTCCGAGACTATCTGCAACAAATCCGGTTGGTATTTCAAATATTAAAATTGCGATCTCTCTGATGGAGATCAATGTTCCAATTTGTAAAAATGTAATTCCCTGTTCCATGAAAAATAAAAAAATGAAAATATCAAAGAAACGTTGATTTTTCAGAAAACCATAAGCTGAGAATTTTAAAAGCTGCAAATTTTTTGGGATCACTTTATACTCCCGCTATTTGTTTGATCAAACGTTTAGGCATTTCGTAAAGTAAAAAATCATTATTCTGCTCCCAGCTTTTAAATC
>JAGLPW010000199.1 GCA_023137125.1 Candidatus Cloacimonadota bacterium
TAACCTTAAAAGAGTTATCTAATAACTCCAGTTTAGTAAAGATCTGCCAGCTAAGAGAGCTTTCCGGTTTTAGATAAGGATTACCTGATACATGTGAATCTCCCTTCCAAAAAAGACTGTAGTAAGAGGGTAAAGTATAACCATTTGCCACATTCCCACTGAAAGATATCTTAAAATAATTTTCATACGAAAACTCAGGTTCTATCTTCCAACTTGTATGATCATTGAAATTTGTAGTGTTATCCCAACGAACAGATCCGATTAAACTTGTTGTATAAGGAAATTGCTTTTGTTTGAGTTGAGTTTTTCCAAAAAATGCATAGTTATTTCTGTAAACTTTTTCAATGGATTGATCTGGATAATTCAGATCTGTATACTTGAAATCTTCGTATCGGTAATCTCCACCCCAATCTATGTAAAAAACATCACTCAAATATTCCGTATGCAGCTTTATCCCTCTACTTAGTTGCCGATTCCTGGCAAGAGTTGCCAGGTCAACATAACTTGACCAAGGTGAATCTAGACGGGTGTTATCATACAGTGATTTATCGAGAGAATAGAAAAGATCTGCCTTTATTCTATATTCTTTTAATTTTTTAGAGTAATTTACAATATGCTTCTGCGATTGCCCTGTGAGTCTGCTATTTTTATACCATTCCAAGGATTCAATATTACCCGGAAGTTTTTTGAAGAAATCCTGAAAGAGTAATTTGTATGATAACATTCCTATCGATCCGTAATAACCCAAGCTGATATTTGCATCAAAAATGGATTTATCATTGTAGTCCCTTGTTCTAAGTGTATCAGGATCCTCTGCAGGAATATACTCAAAATCGTTACGGGCGAAACTTTTTCTAACAAAAGCATAAAACTGAATCTTAGAATTTGCAGCAGATAATGTTAATGAGTGTTTATCCAAACCGAACGAGCCGAAAGCATGACTGGCATTTGCCATGTATTTATTAGTTGCTCTTTTTGTATTAATGTTTATAATTCCGGCCATTGAACCGGCACCACCAATACTACTGGAACTGCCTCTCACTACCTCAATACTCTCGATGATCTCAGCTGGAATAGTTGATATATCAAATGCCGTTCCACTTTTATTTAGAGGAATACCGTCCAGCATTACCAGCGTATGACGAGCTTTGTAGCCAGGAAAAATGATTTTCTGTTCTTCTCCGGTGAGAGGAATTCCCGAAATTATCAGATTTGTATGCTCTCGCAAAATATCTGCAGCTGAACCAGAACTTTTACCAACTTTAATAACAACAATTTCACTTGAACCGATCAATTCTCTCTTTCTTTGCTCAATTATTCTTATTCCTTGAATTGTGATTATATCTTTTTCTAAAAATACTGTTTCTGTTATATCACCTGCTAATATTGTTTTATCTTTATAAGTTATCTTATGAAAGTTAACTTCATCTTCTACAGATACATCCATAATTATAAAATTTCCATTCTCTCGTGAGATCACAGCTTTATTATTCACTGTAATCACAACATTCCCAATTGGTTCTCCGACCGTATCTACAACACGACCTATGATGTTCAGACCGATCACTTTTATAGATAAAAGTAGTAGAATAATTATGATTTTAACTCGCATTTTTCCCCGGATATATCAAATTTGGTTTTCCTGAAACAGGATTCTTTATTATTTTCAAATCTGCATTATATAGTTTTTTCAGATTCTCTGAATTAATAATATTCTCAGGTGTTCCATCGGCGATCACAACTCCCATTTTTAGCATTACAATTCTCTGGCAATATTCGCTGGCTAAATTAATATTATGGGAAACCAGGATTATAAGTTTATTGTGTTCTCTGTTTATCTCAGAGAGCAGTTGCATGATCTCTAATTGATGATTAATATCGAGATTTGCAAAAGCTTCATCCATTAATAAAACTTGGGTTTCCTGTGCTAATGCCCTTGCTATGGAAACACGCCTTCGTTCTCCTCCACTCAGTTTTGAATATAATTTATATTTCAACGAAATGAGATCTAACTGCATTAAGATCTGTCCTACTTTCTTCCTATCAATATTTGTGTAATTCTGCCAACGTCCAAGGTATGGAAATCTTCCCATAAGCACAAGATCTTCAACAGTGTAATCAAATTGAAGTTGAAAGTCCTGTGGGATTATTGCTATCTGCTTTGCAAGCTCCTGACGTGACCAATCATGAAATTCTTTTCCGGAAATAATAATTTTTCCGGTTTTTTCAAGTTGGAAATCAATGATCGCTTTGAGCAAAGTTGATTTTCCTGCTCCGTTGGGCCCCAAAAGAGCACAGAATTCTCCCTTATGAAAATCTATAGAAAGATCTTCCAGAACTCTTTTATGCTGATACGAAACACTTACATTTCTTAAATTTATCATATATTTTACCTTTTAATAAAAAACTATTTGCCAATTCATACTAATTTAATATGTTATCCTCTAAAGGAGATGATGATGAATATTTCAACGAAGACTGAATACGCTGTGCGAGCACTAACAGAACTCGCCATAAACTCTGCAGATAAACCAGTTTCCATCAATGATATCTGCAAAAATCAGAATCTTCCAGTGAAATACATTGAACAACTCTTTAGGAAATTGAAGCAAAATGGACTCGTTATAAGTATCCATGGAGCTAAAGGCGGATATCAACTTGCACTAGAAATGAACGACATTTCTCTGAAAGATATCATGGAAGCTGTTGATGAGAACTACGTTGCTCCTTTCTGTAATGGAAACCCGGAAGAACATTCACACTGTATTGGTTTACCCTGCGGTTTTAAAAATCTCTGGGATGAAATAAATGAACATAC
>JAGLPW010000002.1 GCA_023137125.1 Candidatus Cloacimonadota bacterium
AATTTATAAAAATTGTAATTATGTTTTTTACAGAAGAGATAACCAAATACTAAAACTCCGATTGCTCCGCCATGGAATGACATCCCTCCTTGCCAGACGGCAAGAATTTGTAATGGATTACTTAAATAATATTGAAAATTGTAAAATAGTATGTATCCGAGTCTACCACCGATTATTACTCCAAGCATAAGATTAAAAAGAAGAGTTTCATAATCTTCTTTTTTTAATTCGATATTCTTTTGTGCATAACTCTTCTTCACAAAAATGTAGGCAATTAAAAATCCGACGATATAAAACAAGCCATACCAGCGGATCTCGAATACTCCTAGTTTGATAATTGTTGGATTTATTTCAGGGAATTGAAGCATTTATGATATCTATTTCCCAAATTCTTTCAGTTTATTATAAAGTATTTCTACAAGTTCTTCTGCTGGAAGCTCATGCTTTTCACCATCTTTCTGCAGGTCAGGTGAGAATATCTTAATAACCTGAGTTGGAGAGCCGTTCAATCCTATCTTTTCTTCATCTAAACCCAGATCTTCAGCTGTAAATATCTTCAATTCAGTTTTCTTGGCATTTCTTTTCCCACGAAGAGAAGGAAGACGTGGCTCATTGATCTCTTTTACCACAGTTATAGCAGCCGGAAGCGGCATATCCAATCTATCATAGCCATCTTCCATTAATCTTTGCAAAATTATTCTATTATCTTTAATTTCTTCGATCTTTTTCACAAAACCGGTTTGTGGAATTCCAAGATGCGTGGCAACACCCGGACCAACCTGAGCGGTATCACCATCGATTGCCTGCTGTCCGAAAAGAATAATATCATACACATCTATTTTTTTAATAGCTTCAGCCAACGTAAGGCTGGTAGCCCAAGTATCGGCACCGGCAAATTTTCTATCTGTAAGAAGTAATATCTCATCAACACCTATTGCCACTGATTCTCGAAGAGCTGATTCTACTTGTGGAGGACCCATACTTATCGCAGTAACCGTACCACCATATTGTTCTTTCAATCTTATAGCTTCTTCAATTGCGTAAAGGTCAAACGGGTTGATGATACTTTCTACGCCTTCCCTGATCAGGGTATTTGTTTCAGGATCTATTTTGATCTCAGTTGTATCGGGAACTTGTTTGATGCAAACTATAATATTCATTTTTGCTCCTGTTATCTTTGTGTGTAGAATTCCTTGATATTCCCAATCACATAGTCTTGTTGCTCTTTTGTAATTTCAGAAAACACAGGAATTGAAATAACTTTTTCTGTTAATTCTTCCGTTATTGGAAAATCACCTTTTTTATGGTTCAAATAAGAGAAACATTCTTGAAGATGAAGTGGAAGAGGATAATATACAGCACAGCCAATGTCTTTTGAACGCAAATAATTCAATAATTCATCTCTATTTTCTGCTATAAGAGTGAATTGATTAAATATTGTTTCAGCTTTTTCATGAATAACCGGAAGTTTGATATGAGATATATCCTTCAGGTTTTTGTAATAATATTCTGCATTTTTGCGTCTTGCTTCAGACCATCCGGTAAGAGAACGTAATTTAATAAGCAGCGCAGCTGCCTGAATTGTATCGAGCCTACTATTCAATCCAACCCATTTATGATAATATTGCGGGTTTTCACCGTGAACACGAAGCATGAAAAGTTTGTCAGCCAATTCATCAGAATTAGTAAGGCACATACCTGCATCACCCATCGCGCCAAGGTTTTTACTTGGAAAAAATGAAAGTGTTCCAATATCGCCAATGGTGCCGGCAGTTTTTCCTTCAAATTTTGCGCCAATCCCTTGAGCATTATCTTCAATTACCTTTAAATTATGTTTTCTGGCAATTTCCATGATCTTATCCATTTCAGCTGGTTGACCAAATAAATGAACGACAACTATTGCTTTTGTTTTTGGTGTGATAGCAGCTTCAATTTTATCAGGATCTATGTTATAGGTATAAGGCTTAACATCCACAAAAACAGGCTTAGCTCCAACCCTGTGAATTGTTCCTGCTGTTGCAAAAAAAGTAAATGGAGTAGTAATTACTTCATCGCCATCACTAATATCTAATGCTATTAATGCTAGAATAATAGCATCGGTACCAGAAGCACAACCAATAGCGTGTTTCACATCACAATATTTTTGCATATCCTCTTCAAATTCTTTAACCTGTGGTCCAAGTTTGTAAGCATGAGAAGTGAATACTTTTTCCATTTCTGCTTTGATATCATCCATTATAGGCTCATATTGCGCGTTAAAATCAAGCATAGGAACTTTCATATTATTTTCTATTCCTCAAAATAATCTATTGTTCTTTTAAGAATTTGTTCGAGATTGTATTTTGGTTTGTAATCGATCAATCCGATTACCTTTGATAAATCCGGTTTACGATGACGCATATCTTCGAAACCTTCTTCATATGCATCTGCATAATTTACATACTCAATTTTTGATTTACTGTTAGTAAGTTTTTTTATCTTATGTGCAAGTTCTTCGATACTGATACTTTTATCATTTCCAATATTAAAGATTTCACCAATTGCTTTTTTATTGTTCATTAATTTTATCATACCATCTGTTACATCATCCACATCACAGAAACATCTGGTTTGTTTACCGTCACCGAAGATCGTTATTGGATGATTAAGTAAAGCATTTCTGACAAATTTTGGAATAACCATTCCATATTGTCCTGTTTGACGAGGACCAACTGTATTGAAACAACGCACAATAACAACCGGAAGTTTCTTCTCTCTATAATAAGCTAAGGCAAAAAATTCGTCTATTGCTTTTGCTGCGCTATAACTCCATCTGGAAATATGAGTAGAACCCAATAATCTATCATCTTCTTCTTTGAACGGTATTTTATCGTTTTTTCCGTAGATCTCGGAAGTTGATGCCATTAATACTTTTTTCTTATATTTATTAGCAAATTCCAGAACGTTTTCGGCACCACCAATATTGGTTTGAAGCGAAAGGAGCGGATTATCTATGATATATTTTACCCCAACCGCTGCTGCAAGATGATATATCTGGTCACATTTTTTTATCAAATCTTCCAAAACATCACGATTTAAGATAGAATCGATAACATAATTGAAATTCTGTTTTTTTGTTAAATGGATAATATTGGAATATTTTCCTGTTGAAAGATTATCGATCACAGTAACTGAATGTCCTTCTTTAAGCAGCTTTTCTGCCAAATGTGATCCGATAAAACCTGCACCACCCGTTATTAATATGTTCATTATTTCTCCTAGTTAGCCAATAAACTTCTTATTACAATGATACTTGTAGCTAAACCCGTTATGAATGCAATTGTTTCTTGTATGTAAGGCCAATAATATGAGAACCTCTCTTTTCGTGGAATAAAGATTGTATCCCCTGGATAAAGTTTAGTATTTTTATTTGGCTTAATCCATTCTCCGGTTTTTGCACGGATTATTTTTATATTTATCTCCCATGCTTTACCGGTAAGACCACCGGCAAGCTCGATATATTCAAGATAATTCAGTTCGGGATCATGGCTGATCAAACCGGGATTTGCAACTTCCCCACTAATTTTAATGGCAACAGTTTTTGCCGGAAAATATATTACATCTCTATCTTTTAGGCTAATATCGTATTCGATTTCTTTATTACTCCATAAAGGATCAAAGTTTTTTGCAAACACTCCAATCTTTTCGGTAAGCTTATTTCTGAAATAGCGATATTCCAAATGAGACATATCATCAGCTCTTGTTTTTCTTAATTGTTCATATTCCGATTCGCTTATATCCTCTTCGCTTATTCTTTGAAGATAGGCATTAAAAAGATCGGCATCCTCAGTTGGTCCACCAGCTTTTGTTATAATTTGCAGCAGGGTTGTTTTGTTATTTTCTATTGCATAAGTTCCATCATAGGTAATCTCACCTATTAATGTAACATAACTTTTATTATGATATTGAGGAATTTCACGAATATAGATCCTATCATTATTCTGTAATACTAAATTTTCATTACACTCCGGGTTATTAATGATAACACTAAGGTCTAAGTTGAAAGATTCAGTTTCGGATGAATTTCCAATAAATCTTACAAGTTCAGCATTCTGTTTATCTGCGCTTGGCATTATGCCCATCGCTAGTTCAATAATATCAAGCACTTTATCTTCATCTTTTAATTCGATAGAATTTTGCAGATCCTCATCATTTCTATTACTAACAGCACCAAAAACATGTGCTTGCTTTTTAATTGCAGGAACAACAATGATATCCCCATCTTCCAAATATGGATTGGAATTCTCTATTCCTAAAACAAGGAATTTTAAAAGATCAAGTTTTATGATTTCACCATTTCTCTTTAATGTGATATTTCTTTTTGATGCATTATTTGCAGCAAATACGGGAACATTGAGTGTGTCGAGAAGTGTATTGGCAAGTTTAATAGCCTCCGAAACACGACTGGTTGGCGGGAACATGTATACACCTGGATTTTTAACTGCTCCAACAACGGAGACGTTATACATGATATCACTGCTGTATTGTGTACCGTTATCTTCCTGAGCGAAAAGACAAATTGAAGAAAGAAGTACGGCTAATACCAAAACAACTTTGTATATATTTTTCATTAAACCTCCTGAACGTCTAAAGCTAACTAACAACATTCTTTATAAGATAGAGAAAAATTTTAAAGTTAAGCTTTTTTGTCAAATGTTTTCACATAGCAGTAAATATACTTTTTTAAGAAATTTCGACGATGAATTGCAAAATTTCAAGAGCAATTTTCCTGTGATTATTTTTTGTGGTTTCTATTACCTCTGAAATATTGAAAATTATACGTAGATTTTTTGTTGTATCAAAATTTACCGGATAATTGAATTTACTAATAATTTTTGTGATCAATGAACGGGGTGGAAGGTGTTTGGAATCGAATTCGATGATGAATTGATCTTTCTTAATGTCAAGAGAACGAATATTGGCTTGCAGAGCCAGCATACGCAATTTATAATAAAGAATTGTGTTCACGGATTTTTCTGGTATTTCACCGAATCTATCAATTAGTTCTTTTTCAATATCATCAAATTCATTTAATGAAGTGAAGTGTAAAAGTTTACGGTAAATTTCCAGTCTCTCTTTTTCATTAGAAATATAAGTCTCTGGGAAATAATGATCGATATCAAGTTTAAGATGAAGCAGTTTTTCTTTTTCCAATTCCTCAACAAACTCTTCATCTTGTAACTCTTTTATTGCGCTTTCTAGTAGACGATTATAATAATTAAATCCAATTGAATTAATTATACCGCTTTGTTTGGTTCCCAGAAGTGATCCAGCACCGCGTAACTCCATATCACGCATTGCAATTTGATATCCACTTCCCAAAGATTCATATTCGATGAGTGATTCCAATCGTTTTCGTGCAACTTCATTCAATTTTGGCGGAATAATAAGATATGCATAAGCACGACGGTTACTTCTACCAACTCTGCCGCGCATTTGATATAATTGAGCAAGCCCGAACATATCTGTACGATTAATTATCATTGTATTTGCATTTGGAATATCAATGCCGGATTCAATTATTGTGGTTGAAATAAGTACATCAAACTTATGATGTGCAAAATCAAGTGTGATCTTTTCCAACTGCTTCTCGGGTAATTGCCCATGCCCGATCTCAAAACTTACATGAGGGAGAAGTTCCTGTAAATCAGCAGCAATGCTTTCTATGGTCTGAACTCTATTATGAACAAAGAAAACCTGACCGCCCCTGTCAACTTCTCGGTTGATCGCATCTTTTATTATACTTTCATCGTATGGGACAATAATAGTTCTTATGGGTAATCTTGCTTTGGGTGAAGTGCGGATGAGTGATAATTCTTTCAATTTAGAAAGTGCCATATACATTGTGCGTGGAATCGGTGTTGCGCTCATATAAAGCGTATCTACATTTGTTTTGATCTGACGCAGTTTATCTTTATGACGTACACCAAATCGATGTTCTTCATCAATTATTAGCAATCCTAGTTTTTTGTATTTTATATCTTTAGAAAGCAAGCGATGGGTTCCAATGGCAATATCTATTTCACCGGTTGCCAGTTTTGCCAGATCTTTTTTTATGTTGGCTTTAGAACGGAACCGACTGAACATACCGATTCTCACAGGATATTGAGCTAACCTCTCTTTGAAAACAAGATAATGCTGTTCTGCAAGTAGGGTTGTTGGAACCAATATAGCAACCTGATATCCGCTGTTTACGGCTTTGAATGCGGCACGGATGGCAACTTCGGTTTTCCCAAACCCCACATCGCCGCATAACAGACGTTCCATTGGTGTATTATCTTCCATATCTGCTTTGATCTCTTCTGTTGCTGTTTTTTGGTCTGGAGTATCTTCGTAGATGAAGGATGCTTCCATTTCGGTTTGCCAGGCAGAATCCGGTTCGAAGGCAATACCTTTTTTTACTTTCCGCTCAGCATATAATTTTATCAGATCTTCAGCAATAAGCTCGATCTGTTTTTGTGCCCGGGATTTCATATTTTCCCATTTTTTGCTGCCAAGTTTGTGAATTGTAGGAGCTATTCCTTCTTCTGAAACAAATTTGGAAACTAACGAAAGTTGAAAAGTAGGAACGTAAACTACATCATTATCGGCATAGCGCAAAGTGAGTGTTTCAATTGTATTTCCTTCAATGCTCAACCGCTTTAATCCGGCATAGATACCAATTCCATGATCAATATGAACTATGTAATCACCGGGTTTCAGTGCATCGTAATCTACCAGAGCTTCTTCTTTGGAAAATCTGCTCTGATGCCGTTTGCGTTTATATCTGCTAAAAATTTCATGATCAGTATAAACTGTGATCTTTGCATCGGTAAGATCAAATCCCGATTGTAAAACACCGATCGTGAAATCGATTTGATCATCGTATTGTGGCAATAAGTCACGCATCCGTTTGCTCTGACTGCTATTATCAGATTGGATAATAATTCTGTAACCATCATCCAACTTTTCTTTTAGTTCCTTTTCAAATATTTCCAGGTTTCCCTGCAGGTTTGTTTGGGAAGCTATTGGAGCTTTGAATTTGCCAGTGATATCTTTAAATTCCTGATATGAAGCAGAAAGAAAATAGTTGGAATATTTCTTTAGAATTTTATTAATAAATCGTTTATTAGCAAAAAGTGCATCCGGTTGCGGAATAATGCGTTTTTTATATTTGGTTCGGATTTTCTGATAAAGATTGGTTGTTTCTTCGAAAATTTCTTTTATATAAGATGGTATATATTGAAATTCATCCCAAAAAATAATGCAATTATCAGGCGTGAAATATTCCAAAAAAGTTTCAATTGTTGGGATAAGCATAGAAACATCGAGTTCAATCCCTTCATAAAAGCCATTATCATGGATCTTCTGCCACATCTTATCATCAGTATCAATATCGTGCAAAGAAAATTCACGGGATGGAATTAAAGTAACTTCAGGTAACTCCTCACCGGTAGAACGTTGAGAATTAACTGAAAATACTCTAATCGATTCTATTATATCACCAAAGAATTCGATTCTTACCGGACGATGCGAATTTGGGCTGAATACATCAATGATACCACCACGACGAGATAATTCACCAACTTTAGAAACCTGAAACTGGTTCTCGTATCCCATTCCAACCAAATTAGAGATAAGTATATCAGGATCATATTCTTCATTAACAGAAAACCTGATTATATTCTCTTTGAAAATTACTGCAGATGTAATTTTGCGAAGTAGAGAGCGAATAGAAACACTAAAGATTCCCGGCTGAGAAGAGATGGCAGCAGTGAGGGTCTCGATTCTTTGACCACGCAGCATATAATGCGGTGAACGCTGTTCATAAGGCAGAACTTCATAATCCGGCAGGAAATGCGCGCGGTCTCTTCCTACTAAAAGGTCAAAATCTTCCAGATAATCTTCTGCAACTTTATCATCCGCAGTTACAAATATTATGTTCTTGCCGGTTTGCTCGAAAACACGTGCAAGTAATATTGATTTTGCAGAACGGTTTAAATTATGGAATAAACTTCTTGTTTTATTCTCAATAATTTTAGTATCGAATTGTTTTATGAACTCCGATTGGTCTATCAGAGATTTAATTTTAGTATAAAATGTACTCATGAAATGCAATTTGAAAATGGGGTGGATAACGTCAAGGATAATGATGGAGTAACTATTTCTGTCTTCTACATTATCTCTTTTTTATTGACACTCATATCTAACTACCGACATTGAATTTTATGATTAAATTTAATAAAACAGAAATTGATGATCAAAAAATTCCAACCGGAACAGGAATTTTTACTTTGTCGGATAATAACAATATTTTGTATATTAACAAAACCTCAAATCTTGATAAAAGCATCAGACAATTATTCAAAGTTGCCAAAGATGATAAAAATGTTTTTCAGCTTGTTTCTCAAACTTCTGAAATTGCCTATGAAGAACACACATCACTTTTTGCAGCGCTTGTTCATCAAAAGAAATTGGAAAGTACTTCTCATCCAGAATTCAATTCTATGATCAAACCTTATGAGAGATATGTTTATCTGGGAATTAATTTTGATGAACCACCATACATTAAAATTGTTGAAGATACTCAAGAGAACAGGTTTTACATCGGACCTTTCAAGGATCGTTTCTTTCTGTTTGATCTGCTGGATGCTATGGCAGAATTATTCCAACTTCCACTTTGTCCGGATGAAAAACCATATCCCTGCACGAGATATAAAAACAATAAATGCCCCGGCTGGTGTATTAAAGAAAAAGGTGAGACTTATTCTAAAGCCATTCTTCCCTTCATAATTCCTACCAAAGACCTCTTATCTTCCAAAAAAAGAAAATATGATGAATATTTTGATGATCTTCAATTTGAAAAAGCAGAAAAACTAAAGAATAAAATTCAATTGGTAGAAAAATATTTTGAATACTTAAAATTTATTAATATAACCAAGAATTTAAATTTGGAATTCAATGAAAACGGAAGAGATTTTATAATCAAAGATGGAAGATTAAATGGATTAGTTGAGAACGGGAAAAAAGATGAATTCCCGCTTGTTACAGTGGAATTCAGGGATAACGAAGTTTTAGCCTTCAATAAAAATCAACTTTCAGAACGCTGGATCGTTTATAAATATCTCATAAATAAAAATGATAAAATAATTCTTGATAGAATAAATGAGTTCTATAAAAAGTCACAGCTTAAGATCAGATCGGATCTTACTTGATCTTAATAATTAGCTCGAGGTTTGGCAATGGGTCATAGAATTTTAATTGTGGATGACGATATTACGATAACAGAATACCTTAAAATGGAACTGGAAGAATGTTGTTCTGAATTAGAAGTTATCTGCGAGAATGAAGGATATATAGCATTAAATAGAATTATGTCGGGAGGTATTGAACTCTTGCTTACTGATATCGCAATGCCGGATATGGATGGCTATGAACTATATTCCCGTGCTAAAGAATATAATGAAGATTTACCGATAATCATGATGACCGGATTTGGATATGACCCCGATCATGTTGTCGTAAAATCTAGAAAAGCCGGATTGCAAGACGTGATTTTTAAGCCATTCGATATAAAAAAACTTACAGATAAAATAAAAAAACGGATTCTGGGAGAATAACACGTTCAAACTAAAAAACGTACTTATTTCTCTCATCCTATTTAGCTTTCTCTCCTCACTAACATCCTCAAATATCAAATATGAAAAGATACATTATAGGGATATTATATTATTTGCAGAAGCAAAAGATACAACGGCAGCTTCACAATTCATTATCCAGCTAGATAAAGATATCCAGTCATTTCAAAAAAGGGTGGGTTCATATCTTGACGTTCCTGTAAATGTGGTGATGGCAGCGGATAACAAGGTTTATGATGGTTGGACGCAACAACATTCTGCAATTTTGGAACACAGTTCCGGTTTTTATAGCAGGCGTAACAGAACAATTTTCCTAAAAAATCCGAAGTACTTAAGAAATATCCCAAATATTCGTAAACTACTGTTGCATGAATATATTCATCATTTTGTAGGCTCTTTTTGGAAAGATCCGCCACTTTGGTTTAACGAAGGCATGGCTGTATATTTTTCTTATGATATGGGAATTGAACGTGAATTGAATTTCGCAAAAAATTATATTTTAGGGAACTCTCTATCACTTGAGCAAATGAAAAAGAATTATCCCAAAAATATGATCGAATGGGAATCATTTTATGCAAAATCGGGGTTGGCAGTTAAATATCTCTATTCAAATAAAAGGAGATCATTCTATCAACTGTGGGATAAAGCCGGATCAACCGGAAACTTCGAAAGAGCTTTCTT
>JAGLPW010000020.1 GCA_023137125.1 Candidatus Cloacimonadota bacterium
GAAAAAATTTCCGAACTCCGTGAAAAACGCGAAAAGGCAAAACTCGGCGGTGGAGAAAAACGTATCGAAGCGCAACATTCCAAAGGAAAACTTACCGCTCGCGAGAGGATCAAGATACTGGTTGATGAAGACAGTTTTGAAGAATTCGACATGTTTATTGAGCATAATTGCACAGATTTTGATATGGATAAAAAACCCAAAGTTATGGGTGACGGTGTGGTTACCGGCTATGCTACCATCGATGGTAAAATAGTATATCTTTATGCACAGGATTTCACCGTTGCCGGGGGGTCACTTTCTAAGACCCATGCAGAGAAGATCTGTAAGATCATGGATATGGCAATGAAGATGGGAGCACCCGTTATTGGTTTGAATGATAGTGGTGGCGCCAGAGTTCAGGAAGGTGTAGATGCTCTGGCAGGATATGCAGAAATATTCCTGCGTAATGTCCGGGCTTCCGGTGTAATTCCTCAGATCACTGCAATTATGGGTCCTTGTGCTGGTGGTGCAGTTTATTCTCCAGCTATCACAGATTTCATCTTTATGAATAAGCAAACCAGTTATATGTTCGTTACCGGACCCAAAGTTGTTAAAACTGTTCTGAATGAAGATGTAACAACCGAGCAACTGGGTGGAGCGCTAATGCACGTTACAAAAAGTGGTGTTGCTCATTACGTTAGCGATAATGAGGAAGAAACTCTGCTTCTTATACAGAAACTTGTTAGCTTTCTTCCTTCTAATAATATGGAAACTCCTCCCTATGTTGCACCCAATGATTCTATAGATAGATACTGCGAAGAGCTCAATGCCATAATCCCAGAAAATGCACATAAACCATACGATATATTAGAAGTGATAAGAAGTATTGTAGATAGTGGTGATTTTTTAGAAACTTCCAGAAATTATGCTCAGAATATAGTGGTTGGATTTGCCAGAATGAATGGACACAGCATCGGCATTATCGCTAATCAGCCCAAGGTTTTGGCTGGAGTGCTGGATATTAATGCTTCTGTTAAAGCTGCACGTTTTATTCGTTTTTGCGATGCTTTTAATATTCCACTTGTTGTATTGGAAGATGTTCCGGGCTTCCTACCTGGAAGTAATCAGGAGCAAAACGGGATAATCCGTCATGGTGCCAAACTGCTTTATGCCTTTGCTGAAGCCACAGTTCCCAAGATAACAATTGTCATTCGTAAAGCATATGGTGGAGCATATATTGTGATGAACAGCAGCAGCATGGGAGCTGACATTGTTTATGCATGGCCTTCTGCAGAGATTGCTGTAATGGGTCCCAAAGGCGCTGTAGAGATCGTATTCCGCAAAGAAGTTAATGAATCTGATGATCCTGCTAAAGCAGCAAATGAGAAAGAAGAAGAATATAGAACTAAATTTGCAAATCCGTACATCGCTGCAAAAAAAGGTTATATAGATGATATCATAGAACCGGCTCAAACACGTTTCCGCATAATTCGTGCATTAGAAATGCTGGCTACAAAACGAGTTTCCAATCCACCCAAAAAGCACGGGAATATTCCACTTTAGGAAACTAATTATGAAAAAAGTAATAATTTTATTAATGATCGTTTTTACTCTTACTTGCTTTGCTAAAGATAAGAAATTAAATTTTCCTCCCAGCTCAACTTTGCTGGAAGTTTCCGCTCAAACCAATATTCCTGTGAAGAAAATAGCACAATATCTCAAACTTGAGGATCAAACAGAATTTAACGTTACTCTTCAGAAATTAGGAATTTCCAATGAAGATCTGGAGAAAGCATTTGCAGAATATCACAATAACAAAGTTTCATTTTATACTGGTATTATATTAGTGGGAATGGGCATTGTATTTGTTAGTCTTCTGCTGGTTGGATTCATAATAAATTCATTACAGCATGTTGGTGAACGAAAGAAAAAAACTGTAGTGCAAACTTCGGTGGGCAAAGTTACAGCCCCAAGAGATCATATCAGCAGTGATGGTATAGTTGCAGCAATCACAGCAATGTTCCTGCATGATGCTGAAGAGAGAGACAAGATAGATCTCACCTGGAAAAGACAAACGATAAGTTTGTGGCAAGCTGCAGGCATGGTAGAAAATAGAGTTTTTGAAGATAGAAGAGGTAGAAAATGAAAACATATAAAATGAAAATTAACGGTGAAAAATACGATGCGAGGATCAAGAAATATAAGAGTGATCAAGTAATCGTTGAAGTTAACGGAATAGATTATGAGATCGAACTGGAAAAAACAAACCAGAGGAAAACTGAAATAGTACGTTCAAAAAAAATACAACCAGTACTTGATGTAGTGAAGACACCTTCCAAACCGGTTGTTGCTTCTGCTGGTTCTGTTCTTGCTCCTATTCCGGGACTAGTTCTACGCTTACTTGTTAAAGAAGGTGACAGTGTGAATGCTGGTGATCCGGTGCTGATATTGGAAGCCATGAAAATGGAATCTGAGATCGCTTCTACTGCTACAGGTATCATAAGTAAGATCAGCGTGAAAGAGGGTGCTTCCGTGCAGGAAGGTGAAATCTTAATAGAAGTAGGAGCTGAGGGATAATGGCAGAATTAATTAATTTTTTCAATACGACC
This sequence comes from Candidatus Cloacimonadota bacterium, assembly GCA_023137125.1. GTDB lineage: Bacteria > Cloacimonadota > Cloacimonadia > Cloacimonadales > TCS61 > Tenebribacter. The sequence continues at coordinate 2,589 of JAGLPW010000020.1, forward strand.
GGTTTAGCTCATATTCAGCTTCCATACCTTATTATGATGGTTGTTGGCGGTATATTTATCTATTTGGGAATTGCCAAAGAGTACGAACCGCTTCTACTAGTTCCAATTGGATTCGGTGTAATTTTGGGAAACTTGCCCGGAACTGCAGCTTATGGTGTTTATGCTGATGGTTCGGTGATGCACCAGTTATATAGCGGTGTAAAATTTGGGCTATATCCTCCACTTATCTTTCTTGGAATTGGTGCAATGACCGATTTTTCTACTCTTATTGCAAATCCAAAATTAATTCTACTTGGTGCAGCTGCTCAATTTGGGATTTTCGCAACTTTTATCGGTTCAATTCTACTCGGATTTAATGTAATGGAATCCGGAGCTATAGGAATTATCGGTGGAGCCGACGGACCAACTTCAATATTCCTATCTACTAAACTTGCTCCACATCTTCTAGGTCCCATCGCTATTGCAGCTTATTCTTATATGGCACTGGTTCCTGTAATTCAGCCGCCAATTATAAAATTACTTACAACAAAAAAAGAGCGCCTTATACATATGAAAACACCACGGCTTGTAACCAAGCGTGAAAAAATATTATTTCCAATTGTGGGAGCACTCGTTACAATTCTCATTGCACCGGGTGCATCATCTCTCCTTGGAATGCTTTTCTTTGGAAATCTACTAAAAGAGAGCGGTGTTACTGAACGCTTGGCTAGAACTGCTTCAAATTCCCTGATAGATATTATTACAATAGTTCTGGGACTCTGTGTTGGAGCTTCTACACAGGCGGTTAGAATGGTGGACGGAGTGAATATGGGATTTCTCACTTCAAGCTCGATCAAGATATTTGCTTTGGGAGCTTTTTCATTCGGGATCGCAACCGCTACCGGAGTTTTATTCGCTAAATTTATGAACGTATTCCTCAAAGAAAAATTGAATCCGATGATTGGTGCTGCTGGTGTAAGCGCTGTACCGGATAGTGCCCGTGTGGTTCACATCATGGGACAAAAATATGATCGCAGTAATTACCTGCTGATGCACGCCATGGCACCAAATGTTGCCGGTGTTATCGGCTCTGCAGTTGCTGCTGGTGTATTATTGGGAATTTTAGGAAATTAATAGATTTTACATTACGGGGCGTATCATTTTGATGCGCTCTGATTGTTTTGCCATTAACAATTCTTCACCATTTTTTATAATTTACTTTGCAAAGGACCGATTCAAAATAATTAAAAGTTATCTTTTGGGGATTTAGTGATACGGGCATTAAATCAAATTCTTGTTCAGAACCAGTTATAAGAACTCTCTCCACTGAGTAACCAAATTCACCAAAATCTATTAATATTGGAACATACATTTTAAAAGATTCTGGGACTCCTTTTTGTTTTACTTTGCAGTGAATTAAGTATTTTCCTTCTGGAGTCTTTTCTGTTTGATAAGAAAAATCATAAACAGGAATATATGAATGATTAACCCATTGGTCAAAAAACCAATCTAATTCTCCTTCAAAGTGTTTTTCTACAATTTCTTTGAAATCTTTAGTGGAAAATTCTTCATGATTGTAAATGGAATAAAAATCATGTAACATATGAATAAATGTATCTTCATTCATTGTGTTAAAATCAATCATTAAGTAACGCAACATATGAAAAAAATAACCCGCTTTTTTAAAAATAACTAGTGTAAAATCATCTCTAGTCGTGCTGGTACTTGTTCTATAACCTAAACACATTGGACCTTCTTCTTGGCCATCTTTCAAAAAAAAATTCTTTCGATTATGATAGATTTCATTTTCCCACTCAACTAAGCGATCCATGATTTGTTTTTTATTATTTGTTAGTGCATGATGATACCACAATGGGTAATAATTAAACAATCCGGCACGAATCCACATATCATGATAAGTTTTTGTTCTTAATTCAATTTTCCAACCCGGTTTATAATCATGGTAAAAACTTGTATTAATCGGATAATCCCCGAAAATATATTTATAAAAGATTAAGCCGTTAATAATATCCTGCCTTTCTATCTCCTGTTTCTTGAAAGTACCAACAGTAACATTGGGAGTATATTCACTTTTAATTTCATGCATTTCATACATTTCGGATTCTCCGTAATGAAAATCAGCAAAATTTATAGAATCGGATGACTTCCATTTCGAAGTATGAATATTACCCTTAATTACGGAAGAAACTTGTTCTCCCTCGCTGAAAAGCAAATAATCTTTTGGCATATGGAAAGTGAGGTCATAGGTTGATTTGCCTCTTATTCTTGGATACCAGATAGCATATTTTCTATCTCCGTGGTATGATATTTTGATCTTCCTTATCTCTTCCTCAGCAAATGGTGGATTACAATAAATCCATAATTTATTTGTACGGTGTCTACCATATAATGTTTTATTTTTTTCTTTATAATAATACATATGTTTATCGTCACTAGATATTATGGAATCGATTTCCATCCCACTTGCTAAATTAAAACATACCCAATAAACATTTTCTTTTAATGATTGCAATTCTAGGTCTGCTACAATAGAAAGCTTCCTGTTTTTCAATATTGTTGTTTCAATATCATAATGATTAACATTAATTGGTTCTTTTTTCTCTTTTATTAAATCTATACCAGTTTCGTAATCAGTCTGCTGATGAAACTGACTTATTATTTCAGAGGTCCAAAAATAACTATAATTATCTCTTATTCTTCTTTTAAAACGAATTTCTTCTACTTTATATGGATCTTTTTCAAAAATATATGATTCATCTTCATCTTTTCGTATTTGTATGTAAAAGAAACCATTAGAATTATTCTCTAGAAAAGTTTTCATAATACTAGAATTTACAATCTTACTCTTTTTATTAATAACAAACTTTAAACAGAATTCAATATAGGATTTAATATTTTTTAAATATTTTTTATCTTCATATGATTTCGATAATTCCTTTGTCGTGAATGAAAAATTTGATTCAAATTCATCTAACGTACTATCAGCAAAAACCATGAAGAGTTTATCAAATTCCATTTCAAAAGTTTCAGTGTCATAGAATCGATAAAGTTGGTCTTGTTCAATTTGTGTAGGTGGAGAAAAAGAGAAAACTCCTTCACCAATGAAAACTGCTCCAATTATTTTATCTTGAATTGGAGACAAAAGGAAAATTTCTCCATTCTGAAGATTAAAAATTCCAACATCTCTTTGTAATATATAGTTATTTACTGAGGCAACCTTCTCTATATCAGGGCTTATATTTACAAATTGATCGTAAAGGTTTTCGTATGAAACATTGAGAATGTCAGCATCTATTATTAACTCTTTTGCAAAAGTTCCTTGAGAAATAAAGATACAAAAACAAAATACAATTAAATACCACAATTTCATAAGATTACCATCCTTTCTAATATGATTAATTTTTCGTGACTACAAATTCTTTAAAATTATCTATATTTATTAAGTCAAATATTTTCTCTTAACTTAATTTCATTTACTTAATCTTATAAGGATTTTCGGTCAATTAAGAAAATTGACCTTACAAAATATTATTTTATCTTTTGACAAATCACAACTCCTTTTACTTCCTCGAATCTGATAAAAAATGGAGAAAGTTAATGAAAAGAATACTTGTTATTATCATATTATTGGGGGTACTGATGACACTAAATGCTAAAAATGGTTATAAACTTCCAGCAAATGAGATTATAGAAATTTATGATACAAAAAGAAATCCGTATATTCAATTTATTCAATTTGAACATTTTGGGTTAGAGATAAACTATCAATTACATCAAACTTTAGAACAACTTGCCGAACCCTCCTTAAAACTAGCAGGAGAAAAATTTAGCAAAAGATTAAATGCACAAATGGAAAATTACCCCATCATCAAAATAAATATCTTTGACCTTTATAACAGATCACGAATTCCAATCCAGTTACCCAATGATGCAAAATTAAGAACCATATTAATTTCCAATGATCATAAAAAAGCTGCCTTGCTGAATGAAACAGAAAATGGTGTTCAAATTATTATTGCTGATCTGAAAAATGGGGAATGTAAATCTTATAATAATTTTCTCATTAATGATATTTTAGAAGATGGAATAATTTGCTGGCTTAATGATAATGAGAATATACTGCTAAAGATAATTCCTGAAATTCGTGGGGATGAACCAACGAAATCTGTTGTGCCGGAGTCTCCTGTAACAGAAGAAACTAATGGCAAAAAAAGTACACCTCGAACATACCAAAATCTACTTAAAGAAAAACATGATGAAGTCCTTTTTGATCACTATTTCACATCACAAATAGTATTGTTTAATACAGATAATGGGAAGCTAAAAAAGATCGGAGAATCGGCAATTTTTGGTGACGTTAAGCCTTCTCCAGACAACGAATATCTCTATATTGAGCGAATTCAAAGACCATATTCCTATATGCTCCCGTATTATCGTTTCCCAAGAGAATTTGAGATTTGGGAGAATAATGGAAAGCTCGTAAGGTTGCTACTGTCCCGCCCTTTGCAAGATGAGATCCCAATTGGTGGTACCTATACTGGGCCCCGTAATTTTATGTGGCAACCACTAAAAAATGCATCATTGATCTGGGTGGAAGCTCTGGATGAAGGAGATCCGGAAAATAAAGTTGAGCACCGTGATAAAGTTATGCGAATATTTTCACCTCAATCAGAAACTACAGAAGAATTATTTAAGACAGAGCACCGTTTTTCAAGCATCAATTGGTCAGAAAAAAAAGATGAGTTTATCTATTATGAATATGATCGAGACAAACTGTGGAAAAAAGGCTGGTTATTTGAGATTGGTGGTAAACCAAAATTGATATACGATCTAAGTACTCGTGATAAATATAATGACCCCGGAAGATTAGTTCAAAGAAAAACAAAACGCGGTAAAAATGTTTTCATCAAAGATGGAGATTATGTATTTTATCAGAATAATACCGGAGCAACTCCCAAAGGTAATTTTCCTTATTTGGCAAAATTTAATTTAGCTACTAAAGAAAAAAATATTCTATTCCGTTCACAGGAAGATCACCATGAAACTATTCAAAGTTTTGTTGATGATAGTTTAACAAATATTATCATAAGAAGTGAAAACATGGTTACTCCACCAAATTATTATCTGGTAAATTTAAAAACCAGTGAACGGGAAGAGATCACAAATTATCCGAATAATTTTAAACAACTAACCAAGCTAAAAAAAGAAATGGTAACTTACACCCGGAAAGACGGTATTCCATTATCGGGAGAACTTTATCTTCCAGCTGACTACAAAGACGGCGATAAACTTCCACTGGTTATTAATGCTTATCCACAAGAATTTGCAGATAGCACAACTGCCGGTCAGATAACAACTACATCAAATAAATTCAGCAGATTTAGCGGATCCTCTGTTCGCTACTTCGCATTACTTGGCTATGCCGTTCTAACCAAAGCTTCAATACCAATTGTAGGAGATCCGGAAACGGTGAATGAAACTTTCATTGAACAGACCGTAAACAGCGTGGAAGCAGCAATAAAATATCTGGATGAAAGAGGTGTAATCGATCCCAACAGAGTTGGAATTACCGGGCATAGTTACGGGGCATTCATGGTTGCAAATGTTCTCGCTCATAGCGATTTATGCGTGGCAGGAATCGCTCGTAGCGGTGCTTATAACAGATCTCTCACACCATTTGGATTTCAAAGTGAAAGACGCACTTTCTGGAAAGCAAAAGAATTCTATATGGAAGTTTCTCCATTTGCTCATGCCGAAAATATTAACGAACCAATATTACTTATTCATGGCGAAGATGATCCGAATTCCGGAACATATCCAATGCAATCAAGAAGATTTTATCAAGCATTAAAAGGAAATGGTGGAACCGCAAAACTGGTAATTTTGCCTTTCGAAGGTCATGGTTATCAGGCAAGAAGATCGGGATTGCATGTATTGGCGGAAATGATAGAATGGTTTGATAGATTTGTGAAGGAGAAAAAATAATTAAACGCTGATAAACGCTGATGAATATGATTAAATAAGAATTATTATTCACATTTTATTCCCCTGAGCTTGTGTCATCCTGAGCGGAGTCGAAGGACGAAGGGTTATAATTAAGAGGTGTTTCCCATAAGTTTCAGATTTTAATCTTCTTTTCAAACCATTGAAATTCTATTATTCTTTCTTCTGTATATTTTACAATAAATTATAAATCTATCTGTAACATTAAATCATCATTCCATTTGTAAACCGGCATCAATAAAGCATTTTCACTATTCTTAGCACTCTTTTAGTGTGTCTGCTAAAAAATGATTTGACAACTGAATAAATGAAATTAAATTGTCTCTAGTTAGCAGTTGGGGAGAAATGGTGCTAATAAAATGAGGAATGAAAATGAAAAAAAATGAGATCCGTAGAGAGAAAGTTCTGAAGTACGTTATAGAAGAACATATAAGCTTGTGTGAGCCAATATCTTCTAAACTGATCTGTGAAAAGTATTTAGAAAATACAAGTCCTGCAACCATCAGGATAGATCTGAATAAGCTGGAGAAAGCAAATCTGATCTACCAACCGCATACTTCTGCAGGAAGGATTCCAACCATACAAGGATATCGAACCTATATTGAACAAAGTAAAGATGAAATAGCAAAAACACATTTTGATAGAGCAGATATCTTGCGTGATATTCTTATAAAGCATTACAAGGATACACCGCTGGCTCTTCATTACATCATGCAGTTGCTTGCTCGGGAGACCGATCAATTGAGCTTTGTAGCAGAACCGGAAATTTCTTATGGTTATCTGGAAAAACTTGAAGTATTCAAAATATCAGTCGATAAGCTGCTTTTTGTAGTCAGCCTGGATTCTGGTCTTGATAAAACTGTGATCCTGAAATGTGATCATAATATTTCACCTCATCAGCTTAAAACTATTGTCCGCTATATAAATGACACACTAGTTGGACAGAGAATATTTGATATTCAAAATACCGTTTTGGACGAACTTGCAGAAAACGTTACCGAAGAGAACACCATTCTTAAGCAATTTTTAGAAGAACTGCAGAATGCTTTTTCTGAGATCAGTGATTATTATATCCATTTTGATGGAAATATTTCATTCTTGGAACAACCGGAATTCAATGATAAAAGATCTATTCTTACGTTCCTCAATTTCATGCAACGGCAAGATCACCTGATAAACTTGATGCAGGAAAAAGAAACCGGTTCATGGAATATTCTTATGGGTGAAGATTTCGCACAATCTGAATTTACAAATTTCGCCATGATATTTGCAAAATATGAGATCTTTGGAATTCCGGGATATCTGGGAGTTCTAGGACCAATAAGAATGAACTATGCAAAAAATATCGCAATAATTAGAGATATTGCGAATATTATAACCGAAACCACAAAAAAAGGAATGGTGGTACCGAAAAAATGACGAAGAAGAAAACTGAAAAAAAACAAGAAGAAAAGAAGCAGAAAAAAGTTCTCACACTTGAAGAGAAGTATCTGAATCTTTTGGTTGAGAATGCAGAACTAAAAGACAAATGGGTGCGTAATGCTGCGGAATTTGAGAACTTCCGCCGTAGAACCATCTCAGAAAAATCAGATTGGATAAAAAATGCAACTGAAAGGATCGTGCTGGAACTCTGCGATGTGCTGGATAACTTCGAACGTGCTTTGCATCCTGAAGTAGAAAAAAATCGTGAAGTTTATGAAAAGGGAATAGAACTTATTTTTCAGCAATTGGATGGAGTTCTAAAAAAAGAAGGTGTGGAAAAGATTAAGGCAATGGGAGAGGAATTTGATCCACAGTTCCACGAAGCTCTGGCTCACATCCCTTCCGAATTAGATGATAATAAGATAGCAGCTGTGATCCAAAATGGCTACACTATGAATTCAAAGGTTATAAGACCTGCACGTGTAGCGGTTTCCAATGGAGAAAAGCCGGAAGAAATAAATAATAAAAGAAAAAAGAATAAGGTATAATGGAGGATATTATGGGTAAGATCATAGGTATTGACCTTGGAACAACAAACTCTTGCGTTAGTGTAATGGAAGGTGGAAAGCCAACTGTTATCCAAAATGCTGAAGGTACAAGAACTACACCATCTGTAGTTGCTTTTACAAAAGACAAACAAAGATTAGCAGGACAACTGGCAAAACGTCAGGCTGTTACAAACCCGAAGAACACAGTTTCTTCAATTAAAAGATTTATGGGAAGACAACTGAATGAAGTTGGCTCTGAGATTCAAAATGTTAACTATCAGATCAAAGGTGGAAAATTTGGTGAAGCTACGGTCCACGTTGATGTAGAAAATAAAGATTTTACACCGCAGGAAATTTCTGCCATGATCTTAACTAAAATGAAGGAGACTGCAGAAGCACATCTTGGAACAAAAATCACAGAAGCTGTGATCACTGTTCCTGCCTACTTTAATGATGCTCAAAGACAAGCTACAAAAGATGCTGGCAAAATTGCCGGACTCGATGTAAAAAGAATCATTAACGAACCAACTGCCGCAGCTCTTGCTTACGGACTTGAAAGTAAAAAAGAAGAAAAAGTAGCAGTTTATGACCTTGGTGGCGGAACATTTGATATCTCCATTTTGGAAGTTGCCGAAGGTGTTGTGGAAGTACTCTCTACAAATGGTGATACACATCTTGGTGGAGATGACTTCGATAAGAAGATCATGGATTGGATATTAAGTGAATTCAAAAAGCAGGAAGGCGTAGATATTTCCAGCGATGCAATGGCTCTGCAAAGGATCAAAGAAGCTGCAGAAAAAGCTAAGATCGAACTTTCCGGAACTCAAACAACCAACATCAATCTACCATTTATTACAGCAGATGCATCCGGTCCGAAACATCTTAATCTGGATCTATCTCGTTCTCAGTTCGATAGAATGATGAGTGAACTTATCGCACGTTCTATAGATCCTTGTAAAATTGCTTTGAAGGATGCTAAGCTTAAGGTAAGCGATATTGATGAGATCCTTGTAGTTGGTGGAAGTACAAGAATTCCTGCAGTTATAGAAGCTGTGGAGAAATTCTTCGGTAAAAAAGCAAATAAAAGTGTGAATCCTGACGAAGTAGTTGCAGTTGGTGCTGCAATTCAGGGTGGAATTCTGGCAGGTGATGAAAACCTTAACGATATTCTTCTTCTGGATGTAACTCCTCTTTCATTGGGTATTGAAACTCTGGGTGGTGTAATGACATCTCTTATAGAAAGAAATACCACCATTCCAACAAAGAAGAGCCAGGTTTTCTCAACCGCTGCAGATAATCAACCGGCAGTTTCTATTGTTGTACTTCAGGGTGAACGCTCTATGGCAAATGACAACAGAAGACTTGGTAATTTTGAACTTACTGGTATTCCGGCTGCACCACGCGGAATTCCACAAATTGAAGTAACATTCGATATTGATGCAAACGGAATTTTACACGTTCATGCCAAAGATAAAGGTACCGGACAAGAGCAGTCTATTAAGATAGAAAGAACCGGCTCTCTTGATGAGAGTGAAATTGAAAGAATGGTTAAAGATGCTGAAGCTCATGCAGACGAAGATAAAAAATCAAAAGAGTCTATCCATGCTCGTAACGAGCTCGATACGCTTATCTTTTCAACAGAAAAAAGTATGGAAGAACACGGTGACAAACTTAAAGATGAGGAAAAGAAGCCTATAGAAGAAACCATAAAAGAAGCCAAGGAAAAACTTGAAGAACTCAATAAGAAATCAGCATCCAAAGAAGAGTATGAAGCTGTTCGTGATGACCTTGCCAAGAAAGCACAAAAAATTGGTGAGATAATTTACGCAGAAATGCAGAAAGAACAGCAAGCCCAAGGTGGGCCAAATATGGGAAATGCTGACTTTGATCCAAGTAAAATGGGTGGACAGAATCAACAACAAGAGAAAAAAGAAGACAGTCCGGTAGACGCTGACTTTGAAGTTGTAGAAGAAGACGAAAAATAGAAGACTAAAAATAATTGAACACTTTTAGTGTTGATTGATATAAGATCTAGCCTTGCGGAGCATTGCCTTCGCAAGGTTGAGCTATTAAAAGGAGAATGATGGCCAAGAGAGATTACTATGAAGTTCTGGGATTAGATAAAAACGCCAATGCATCTGAGATAAAGAGAGCATACCGCAAACTGGCGATGAAATTTCATCCCGATAAAAACAACGATGATAAAGCAGCTGAAGAAAAATTCAAAGAAGCATCGGAAGCCTATGAAGTTCTCAGCGATGATAATAAAAAGCAACGATACGATCAATTTGGTCATGCCGGGATGGAAGGTGCTTTCGGTGGAAGTGGATTCGGTTGGGATAATTTCACTCATGCCTCAGATTTTTCTGATATTTTTGGAAGTGGCGGACTTGGCAGTATTTTTGAAGGATTGTTCGGTGCCGGTTTTGGTGGTGGAAGAAGCCGCAGAAGAAGTAACCAGGGTGAAGATCTGCAAATATCACTTTCTCTCACTTTAGAAGAAATTGCCAAAGGAATAAGTAAAAAGATAAAGATAAATGTGCAAGACACCTGCGATACGTGTAATGGTTCAGGCTCTCAAGATGATTCTGTAGAAACTTGCAGTCAGTGCCATGGCTCTGGGCAGGTTCGTCAGTTAACTCGTTCGCTTTTTGGTCAAATGCAGACAATCGTAGAATGTCCTTCTTGTAGAGGAGAGGGAAAGATAATTAAAAACCGTTGCCCCAAATGTAGAGGTGATGGAAGAGGGAAAAAAGCAAAAACTATCAGCATAAAAATTCCTGCAGGTGTTTCCGAAGGACAATATATCCGCCTTCGCAGTCAGGGTAATATCGGAAAACGAGGTGGAGAACATGGCGATATTCTGGTTCATATCCAGGAAAGTGAACACAAAATATTTGAACGTCAGGATGCTGATCTGATCTGTGAATTCCCAATTAGTTTCTCTCAAGCTGCTATGGGAACTGAAATTCAAGTTCCTACTCTAACCGGTAAAGTAAAGATGAAGATCCCGGCAGGAACTCAAAGCAGTAAAGTATTCCGTCTCCGTTCGCAAGGTCTTCCCCATGTGAATTCTTCATATCATGGAGATCTGTTTATTAAAGTACACGTAATAACTCCCACCAGATTGAATTCAGAAGAAAAAGACCTTTTTGATAAGCTCTCTAAATTTGATTCTGAAAAGAAATTGAATCCGGAAAAAAGTTTCTTTAGTAAATTAAAGAAGTTCTTTGTTTAGAAGATATCTAATATTTGAAAAGCCTGCTGATCAAACAGCAGGCTTTTTTATTTTAAGTAACTCATCCTGCTATCCTTCTCTCAGGAGAGAAGGAACATAAGAAGCCGCAGGAAGATGAATCCCATTCTTATGTCATCCTGAGTTTGGCTTTAGCCAAGTATCGAAGGATAGAGTAATCTCCCAATTTCTGTCCCCCTTTGTTTTGTTGTGGCGTAGTTCCTAAAATCGGGACGAAAACGGAAAGGGAGAACAAAAGGGGGTTTATAAATCCTCATGAATAAATTCATGGGCTATTTTACTCGTTCATCCCGAAAGCATTCGCGATATTTGTAATGAAGGAATATGAATCTCTTGGAAGAACCTTCGGCTTTACTCCTCGTGAATGAACATAGAAGATTTCCCTCAACAACTAAGCCTTGTACAATTAAACCTTTTTCTAATTGACAACTAACTACCAACAAAATCTTATCCAGCCGAATTAAGGAGAAGAGAAGGAGAATTAAAGGAGAGTAGATGGACGGATTCTGGAGTAAGGTGATCCCAATAATCATTATATTTTTTCTGGGATATTTATTAAAGAAGATAAAACTATTTGCCAGTGGTACTGCAGATACACTTCTTAAAATTGTTTTCTATGTAACACTACCGGCACTTACGTTTCTTTCCGGTTCTACAGCAGAATTATCTCTGAAATTTTTCTATCTTCCAATTATTGCAATTGCAGTTGTCTTAATAATATTTTCCGTTTCATTTCCTATAAGTAAGAAATTCAATTTACCAAAAGCAACTCAAGGCACATTTCTTGTGGGTACACTTATCATGAATACCGGTTTCACTTTGCCGTTTGTACTGGCAGCATATGGAAATCAGGGTCTGGCAATTTATACGATCTTCGATTTTGGCAACACACTGATGATATTTACTTTTGCTTATTATTTTGCAATAAAATTTGGCAAAAATGAACATCGTAAAATCCCCATAAAAAAGTTCTTATTACTTCCTCCTATTTGGGGATTAATTTTTGGTATTATTTTCAATTTGCTCAAATTTGAATTTCATCCAACAGCATTGAATCTACTTGATATTGTTGGGAAGCCAACCATATTTCTTATAATTCTTTCACTTGGAATTTACTTTAGTCCTAAAATTACAAATCTTGGTAAAATGCTTACTGTTTTTTCCATAAGAATCGGGCTCGGAATGATATTAGGTATATTAGCTGTAAACTTACTTAATATCGAAGGTATCATGCGAACATTAATTGTTATTTTCTGTGGTGCTCCGGTTGGTTATAATACTCTTGTATTTGCTTCTTTAGAAGAGATGGATAAAGAATTTGCCGCCAGTTTGGTTTCTATTTCTTTATTATTAGGAATCATCTACGTTCCATTATTGATCTATTTTTTGTGATCATGGGAATATTAATCGTTACTTACACAGTAAAATTTAGCAACGAACAAAACGAACTATACGAACGAATACAAATAGACGTCTTTAATGTTTAAGGACAAAGAGTAAAACTATCTCACCGAGCTTGTGTCATCCTGAGCGGAGTCGAAGGACGAGGTAAAGTAAGAAAAAAGACTTTTGAAAGAAAATCCCTATAATTCTCCCCAAATCAAGGGGAGCTTTTATAGAAAATTCTCCTCATCAACTTGACCATTGAACTATTCAACCTTTTCTAATTGACAATCAAATCACGATTAAGTATTTGAAATTATGAATTATAAAATATCGGTAGATGGGAAACAAATAGATCTGGAAATTCCACATAATCCGGTTGAGATAATTAAACCTAAAGAAGTTGCAGTTTTCGATCAAGAGAAACTAATTTGTGAATCGCTGCAAAATCCAATTGATTCACCTGATCTGCAAACATTTTTACAAGATAAGATGAATATCCTCATCATCGTAAATGACGGTTCTCGCAACACACCTACTCAAAATGTATTATCTGTTATTTATGATCAAATCAAAAATAAAAACTTTAAATTCATAGTCGCTCTTGGTACTCATCGTAAACCCACCAAAATAGAACTCGAAAGAATATTTGGGAAATATTATAATGAATTCAAAGATAGAATTATCTGCCATGATTCACAAAATGATGATATGACCTATTTTGGGATTACTTCTCGTGGAACTCCGGTAAGAATAAATTCTGAGGTTACAAAAGCTGATGGGGTAATTGTGATAAGTTCAGTTGAACCACATTATTTTGCAGGATTTACAGGTGGACGGAAAAGCTTCCTGCCCGGTGTTGCAGCTTTTGAATCAATAGAAAGAAATCACTCTCTCGCCTTAAGAGATGAAGCCAAGATATTAGAATTAGAAGGTAATCCTGTTCATGAGGATATGAAAGAAGCTGCGATGATGATCACCACAGAAACATTCTGCATTCTTACAGTTCTCGATACAAATGAAAAAATATTTTATTCAACCAGTGGGGATATCCATTCCACTCTAAAAAATGCTTCTGAGAAAGCTATTGAGATTTTAGCACCCCAGGTGAAAGAGAAAGCTGATATCGTTATTGCGATCAATCAATCACCCTTGAATAGAAATTTATATCAATCACAAAAGGGACTGGAAAACTGCAAATCTATTTTAGAAGAAAATGGAATATTCATTCTAGTATCAAGTTGCATTGAGGGAATTGGGAACAACGCCTTTTATGAACTGATGGCATCATCTAATTCACCTGACGAAGTCTTCCAAAAAGTAGAAAAGAATTACAAATTGGGATTTCATAAAGCAGCAAAAATTGTTTCTTTCATGCAGAAAAATACGTTATGGTTGGTTAGTGAGATCGAAAATGATATATTGGAAAACATCTTCATTCGAAATTTCTCTTCACTTCAAGCAGCTGTGAACAAGGCAATAATGCTTAAAGGCAAAGATGCAAAAGTGAATCTGATTCATAATGCAGGAATAACAGTTCCTAGAATTGCTAAATAACTTAGGAATTTTCTTTACACACAACACTTAAAATAATTTTTTATTCCAAAGATATAAAATAGTAATTTTAGAAAACATAACTTAGGAGATGATATGAAAGTTTCCGAAAAATTAGAAAATTTAAAGAAAAGAGAAGCTAAGATAAAAGAGATGGGCGGAGAGGTCCGGATCGAGAAACAGCATGCAAAAGGTAAATTAACTACTCGTGAAAGACTCGATCATCTCTTTGATGAAGGAACCTTCCGTGAGATCGATATGTTTGTTAAACACAGATCTACCAATTTCGATATGCAAAAGATCGAAATCCCATCCGATGGAGTGATCACCGGTCATGGAAAAGTGCATGGCAGACCGGTTTTTGCTTATTCTCAGGATTTTACATCACGTGGTGGTTCACTCGGAGAAAAACATGCAGCTAAGATTACAAAGATCATGGATCTGGCAATGAAAGCAGGTGTTCCGATCGTGGGAATTAATGATTCTGGTGGAGCAAGAGTTGAAGAGGGAATTGATTCACTAAAAGGTTATGGAGATATTTTCTTCCGCAATTCCAGAGCTTCCGGTGTAATTCCTCAGATATCTATAATTATGGGACCTTGCGCCGGTGGTGCAGTTTACTCACCTGCCATGACGGATTTCATTTTCATGGTCGATAATAAAAGTTATATGTTCATAACAGGGCCAAGCGTGATCGAAACAGTTACGGGCGAGAAGACAACTTTTGAAGAATTGGGTGGAGCGATGACCCATAATACTAAAAGCGGTGTTGCTCATTTTGCCTGTAAAGATGATGAAGACGCGATCTATCAAGTTAAAGTGCTGTTAAGCTATCTCCCTAATAATAATATGGAAGACCCACCAAAATACAATAATGGTGATGATCCTTCAAGATTGTGCCCTGAACTTGATACGATAATTCCAGATGATTCAAAAGCCGGTTATGATATGAAAACAATAATTCAATCTATCGTGGATAATGGTGAATTTTTTGAACCACACGAATATTATGCACAGAATGCTATTATATGTTTTGCTAGAATGAATGGCAGACCGGTAGGAATTATTGCTAACCAGCCAATGTTCATTGCCGGATGTTTAGATATTAATGCGTCTGATAAGATCTCACGCTTCATAAGATTCTGTGATGCATTCAATTTTCCAATAATCACATTTGTTGATGTTCCGGGATACCTGCCGGGTACTGATCAGGAATGGGGTGGAGTGATTCGCCATGGAGCCAAACTTTTATGGAGCTATTCGGAAGCAACTGTACCCAAACTTACAGTTACAACTAAAAAAAGTTACGGCGGTGCTTACATTGCAATGAGTTCCCAACATCTTGGGGCTGATATGCTGTTTGCCTGGCCAACAGCCGAGCTCGCTGTTATGGGTGCTCAAGGAGCGGTAAATATTGTAGCTTCTTATCGTAAGCAAATGAAAGAGGCAAAAGATCCGGAAGCAAAGAGGAAAGAACTTATCAAAGAATATGAAACTGCTTTCAACACTCCCTACATCGCTGCAGAGCGTGGTTATTTAGATGCTATTATTCAACCCAGTGAAACCAGGATCCGCCTTATCGATGCACTGGAAATGATGGTAACAAAAAAGGAAGCTCTACCACCCAAGAAACATGGAAATATTCCTGTTTAGGAGAATATTTTGAAAGATAAACAGAAAAAACTGAAAGCTGCGATAATGGGTGTTCTTTATTATCTGCAAAAGCAGGAAGAAGAAAATTCCAAGCCTGAAAATAATTGGGCACAATCCGGACGTGAGATCATTATGCAAAATAGAATGATGGTTCAGCGTAGAGGACTTAGAAGGTAATGCGAGTAAGAGTATAAGCGGAATACGCGAAGAAGGGGAATTGCGATGCATAAAGATCTGGATATTTGGAAGTTAGGAATTGAACTTGTAGAGAAAATCTATAATATTACTAATTCATTTCCAGAATCGGAAAAGTTTGGTTTAATCTCACAAATGCAAAGAGCTGCAGTTTCTTATCCTTCTAATATAGCCGAAGGAGCAGCAAGAAACTCCATTAAAGAATATATCCGCTTTCTTTATATTAGCCTTAGCTCACTTGCTGAACTCGAAACACAGATTATTATCACTGAAAGGTTAGGCTACATAGAAGATTCTGATATTGTTGAAAATATTGAAAAATTAAGAAGAAAACATTTAAATTTTATAAAATACATGAAAAGTAAAATCGCTTAAGCGCTTCCTCGCTTTTGTGCTTATTTATTTACGGAGGAAATAAATGAAATTCGATAAACATGGCGTTCTGGAAATAACCAAGATTAATTACGATCCTGCACGTCCGAAAGCAAAAAATCCTATCAAAATACAGGACGTAAGTCTTCGAGATGGGCATCAAAGTATTTTTGCTACTCGCGGCAGGACCGAGGATATGATACCTGTTGCTAAGATGATGGATGATATCGGGTTCTACTCAATAGAAATGTGGGGTGGAGCAACTTTTGATGTAATGCACCGTTTTTTAAATGAAGACCCCTGGGAAAGAATAAGAATTCTTAAAAAATATATGACGAAAACACCTTTCTCCATGTTGCTTCGTGGACAGAATGTGGTAGGATATAGAAACTATGCAGATGATGTTGTAGAAGCTTTTGTTCAAAGAGCTTGCGATAATGGAATTGATATTTTGCGTGTGTTTGATGCGCTTAATGATTTCCGTAATTTCCAAACTGTTGTAAAGGTTATCAAGAAAAATAAGAAACATTTTCAAGGAACGATCTGCTATTCTCTCACAGAACCAAGAATGGGCGGTGAGACTTACAATCTAGATTATTATCTGGAAAAAGCTAAGCAGTTAGAAGAACTCGGTGCAGATACGATTTGCATTAAAGATATGGCAGGACTTATTGCTCCTTATGACGCATACAATCTGGTAAAAGCACTTAAAGAACAGACCGATATTCCAATTCATCTTCATACTCATTTTACCTCCGGAATGGGTGATCTTACACTTTTTAAGGCTATCGAAGCTGGTGTGGATATAATTGATACATGCATGGCACCTTATGCATACAGAACGTCTCATCCTGCTGTAGAACCGCTTGTAATTTCTCTTTTGGGAACTAACCGCGATAGCGGACTGGATATCAATAAATTAGCTGAGATCGATAAGGAAATGGAGAAAGTAATTCCAAAATACAAACATTTTCTTAATGATACAAAAAATGCTATAATCGATACAAATGTGATACTTCATCAAACTCCAGGTGGAATGCTTTCCAACCTGGTAAACCAACTGCGACAGATGGATGCACTTGATAAACTGGATGAAGTATTTGAAATGCTTCCAAAGGTGCGGAAGCAGCTCGGACAGGTTCCACTGGTTACTCCAACAAGCCAAATTATTGGTATACAAACTGTAAATAACGTGCTGTTTGATAAGGATGAAGCATATTCTAATATTACCGAACAGGTGAAAGATCTTTGTTTTGGGTTGTATGGAAAAACAACTCTTCCAATTGATGAAAAGGTGCGAAAGAAAGCATTGAAAGGTTATCCTCGTGGAGAAACTCCGATCACAAAAAGACCCGGAGATATGCTTGAACCAGAACTTCCAAAAGTAAAAAAAGAATTTAAAGGTCTGGCAAAAAATATTGACGACGAAATTCTCTGTGCTCTTTACCCTGTTACCGGCAAGAAATTCCTCAGTTGGAAATATGGACTTGAAGATGTTCCTGATGACGTAAAACCAAAGACATTAGATGATGTGAAAAAAGAACAAGAACTCATTAGTAAAGCACTTTCTGGTGAATTAACAACAAAAAAAGATAAACCTGCCAATACAAGAGCTTTTGATGTTTATGTGGATGGTGAGCATTTTAATGTAGAGGTTGCAGATCCAAAAGCAAGACAGATGGGAATAGTTATTAAAAAGAAAGAGGAGATTACTACGGGAGATGAGACTGGTAACTTATGTGCACCCATCCCTGGCATGATCATTGAATATAAGAAAAAGGTCGGTGATAAAGTTAAAGCCGGAGATACAATTGTTGTTTTAGAGGCCATGAAAATGTTCAATAATCTGGATGCACCATGTGATGGAGTTATAATAAATATTGATCACAAAGCAGGTGATTCAGTTTCAAAAGGTTCTATACTCTGCTATATTGAACCGAAGAAGTAAAATATTAACTAGTTATAAAAAAGTAAAAAGCCCCGTAAATGCGGGGCTTTTTATATTTTTTATTGAATCCGAAATTATATTTTATTTTAAATATTTCTTATCAACCCAGCCCGACCATGATTCATCATTAGGAGTTATTGTAAATTTAATCCAGTCGTTTTTCTCATCAACCACAAAAACAGTAACGCCTTTCATTAATTTCCCTATTGGATCAACCGCATAGTAAGTTCCAGGGCCGATACGAATATTTATATCGTTTGTTGTGCAGGTCATTGTCTTCTGCTGTTTTGTATCTTTAGATTGAAATTTGGGATTCATAGAATACTGGATCGGTTCAGTAAGTGATTCATCCGGAACTTCTGCTTTCTTTTTTGTAATTCTAGGTGCAGGTGCACTTACTCCGGATTTTGGTACTATCCAATAATCTGAAACAAAACGAACATCTTTTTTCAGTTTATCTCCCATTTGTACAGCTTTTGATCTAGAATAAGAATCTGCTAATCGAAGTCTGTAAAAAGTTTTTCCATTTTTATTAGTAGTAACTATTTTAGCTCTGTACCCTGCTTTTTCTAAGATGTTCTTTTTATCTTCTACATAGTTTCTTTTTGTATTTGCCAGTATTTGGATCTCATAATCACCACTCGATGAAGAAGCAATAGTTCTTGTTGCTTTAGGTTTTTGAGTTACGGTCGCTCCAATCTGACCGACACTTTTCCCATCTTTAATCTCATCTAACCAGAAAGAAGAAATCAACTGTGAACGTTTTACAATCTCATTTCCCAATCTGTTCCCTTCTGCTTCGCTATATAACCCACGCAGCCGCAGACGATAGATAATATTTTTCCCTTTGGTAAGTGTAAGAATTTTAGATTTATATCCCTTGCGTTCAAGATCTGTTTTTATCTGCTCAATTCTAGCATAATTACTGCTGGCAAGCAATTGCACTTCACACTCTTTACCGAATTCTATTTTCTTTTTAGTTATTTTGATCTCTTTTTCATATTCTGGTTTTACAGGTTCTTTTTTGGCAACTTCAGTTGGTTTGGCCTCTTTTTCTTTTGCCGTAACTTCTGTAGTTCGGATTTGTTGTTCTTCAAGCCAATAGCCATCAATTGAAGCATATTTCTTTTTTAATTCTTCTCCCAAACTTATAGCATCATCCTCATTATATAGTCCGGTAAGTCGTAAACGATATAGTATTGTACCATCTCTCATTAATTTAGAAATTTCTGTATCGTATTGTGCTTGTTTCAATTTATCTTGGAGATTTTTTACATTATCATATTTACTGCTGGCCATTATCTGAAGTGAAAATAACTCTTCAAATACAGGTAAAAGCGGTTCTATGATTTCTTCTGCTTTAATAGGCTGTTTCACCGTTTCTTCTACTTGATCAGACTTCATATTATGTGCTACGGTTCCAATAACAAACCCAACTACAATAATTAAAGCTACTACGGCAATTATAATAATAATAAGCGGTAGTACATTCTTCATATTTTAACCCTCAAAATATTGCAAAACATCACAATTTATTAAATTCTAACTAATTATATATTTCACTTCTATAAAAAAATCATTCTATGTTCTTTTGCAAGTTCTTTTTTTATATAACGTTCTAAGTGATAAAAATTACTTTAATCTTTTTGGCAACAAAAAAATGTTTTACTATTTTAGAATTAAGTTATTTTTAATATTTGTTTACATTAATATAAATACTTTATTTGACACAAAAATATACTATTCCATTTTCTATAAATGAAAAATTAAAATATTTAGTTAGGAGAGTTTATGCCCTGTTTTTATGCACCGGAAATGAGGAAAGATGATGACCTTATAATTATCTCAGGAACCGAACATCATCATATATGTCATGTTTTCCGAAATAAAGTAGAAGATAAAATAATTTTATCAAACGGTAAGGGTTTACTTGCTGAAGGAATAATAGGGAGTGTTAAAAAGAAAGAATTGTCTGTGTATATAAATAAAATTACAACAATGCAAAAATCTCAACCACAAATTGCTGTAGCTTTTCCACTCTTAAAGAATAAACATGACAGTATGATCGTTGAGAAATTAACGGAATTAGGTGTGAAAGATTTTTTCCCGATCGTAACTGAAAGAACTGTACGGAAACCTTCTGAAAATACTATAGAAAAATTCAATAAGGTTGCAATTGCCGCTATGAAACAATGTGATAATGCATTTTTACCAATAATCCACAAAGTACAATCACTAACAAATTTGATTGAAGAAATGAAAGATTTCATTCCTATAGCAGCTTTGGAAATTGGAAGTCATAAGACATTAAATGAGATAGTTGCAGCTTCTGACGAGAGATCGATCTGTATAATAATTGGACCAGAAGGTGGATTTGGTAAAGATGAAATTGAGTATTTGCAAAATAAACATGTGACAACCTTTACTTTAGGAAACCATATTTTACGGGCAGAAACTGCTGCAATTACCAGTGTTTCGCAATTAGTTGGTTCTTTTCTACAAAACGATTCAGATTATTATTAAAAAAAATGAAAGATGTAATTGTAATTATCACAAATGCCATCCGTGGAACAGAATTTGAAAATAATACTTTTATTGCAGGTGGATTTGTACGTGATAAAGTGATGGGAAAAGAGAGTAATGATCTGGATATTGTCGTTTCATTACCTGATGGTGGTATTGAACTGGCAAAATTGTTACATAAAAAAGGATTATCTTCACGTCCGGTTATATTCCAGCAGTTTGGTACAGCACAGATTATTATTTCAGGATATAAGATCGAGTTTGTGATGGCGCGAAAAGAATCATATAGTGATAAAAGCCGCAAACCGGATGTAGTTCGGGGCACCATTACCGAAGATATTTACCGCCGTGATTTTACTGTTAATTCATTAATCATGAATGTAATGAATGGTGAGATCCGGGATATTACAGGCAAGGGAATTGCCGATATTAAAGCTAAGATAATTCGCGCCACTTCCCAGCCAAATATCATTTTTGAAGAAGATCCGCTTAGAATGCTGCGTGCTGTCCGTTTTGCTGTGCAACTAAATTTTTCTATAGATAACCAAACGATGAACGGCATCATTGCAAATGTACAAATGCTAAAACATATTTCTCGTGAAAGAGTGAGAGATGAGCTCATTAAAATCCTTTTATCTCCTGCTCCTGCTGATGGAATAAGAATGATGGTGCATTCCGGAATTATGCAATATGTCCTCCCTGAATTAGTCAAGTTAGAGGGTGCACAACAAAACAAATATCATGACAAAGATATGCTTGAACATACTCTTCAGGTTCTACAAAACACTCCCAATGATATTGTAGTAAGACTTTCTGCCCTTTTGCATGATATTGCCAAACCGCAAACCAGAACAGAAGATGAAAAAGGTGTTCATTTCTATCGGCATGAAATTGCCGGAGCAAAACGTGCTCGAAAGATCTTGAACGATCTTAAATTTCCAAAAGAGACTATAGGCAAAGTCTCTAAACTTATTAAACATCATATGCGGTTAAAAGCTTTTGGTAATACAGTCGAGGGACTTTCTGATGTGGCTGTACGCCGCTTGATCATCCAATTAGATTCCGAACTGGAATCATTGCTTTTGCTTATTCATGCCGACAATATTTCCCATGCAGAGACCTACTGTCTTCCAAACCAGATTCCCAACTTGAAAAAGCGAATAGCTTCCAACTTAAAAAAAATAAATGGAAAAATGTTGCCAGTAACCGGAAAGGATATTATGTTACATTTTGAAATGAGTGAAGGACAAAACGTAGGAAAAATTTTAGATAAAGCTCATGAGATTTGGCTGCAACATCCGTTTTGGAATAAAACTGAAATTTTAACTAAAATAGAACTTGAGGAGGGATTATGGAAGAAAAAAAAGTGAGCGAGATCGTTCAAGATGCGGTGGTGAAAGCTGTTCACGCCGGTGAAGATGTTGTAACGGCAGTTGGAAATGTAACTAAAGAGATAATTTCGACAATCAAAGCTGAGGATCTAAATAATAAAGAAAAAGCTCAGAAATTGGCAAAAGAAGCTTTGGAAGGAGCTAAAGAAGGTTTTGAAAAAGCTAAACCACCAACAGAAGAATTTGTGAAAAAAGCGTCTATTACAATCAGCGACACATTCAAAGAACACGCACCTAAAGTTGCAAGTTTTGTTAAAGATGTTTTTTCCGGGATTGTGGATGGCACTAAAGAAGTGATCGGTGAGCACAAGAAAGACACAGCCAAAGCAAAAAAAGACGCACCTAAAAAAGAAGAATAGTATCTAAAGTTATTTATGGTTATATTATAATAGGATGGGAATTTGTCTCATCCTATTTTTACATAATTGTTTAGGGTTAATAATAGAACCTATTTTAGCATGGAGGAATAAATGGTAGATAAAAAACTTTTTATTTTAAATATTCCACCTGAGAAAGCAGATGATCTCCTTGAAGAAAAAATGGTAAATGGTGAGATTATGCTTAAACTTAAAATTAAAAACATACAACAGTGGAAGAGTGCAGAAAAAAAATTCAAGGCTTGGAATAGCGAGAATTATGAACTATTAAAATTTATTTTTAAAAACAATAAAGTAGCTAAAGATTATTCATCTTCCGGTTGGTCTATCGGCAGAATACTCGTATCTGATCTTAAGCTTTCGGAAAAAACAACTAAGCTTATGCATGATATTCAAGAAAAAATAGATAACCTAAATTCCATCAAATTAAGTTTGGGGATATTCAAAGTTCAAAATGATACCGGGAAAAGAGATAATAGCAAAAAATTGTTCTTTATTCATGGATCAAATTGCTCTTCAAAAACTAAAGTTATAAATTTCATTACAGAATTGGGTCTTGAACCAATAGTGCTTCAAGAATTTATAGCCGGTGGGAAGGCGTTAATCGATGAAATACTAACACGTTCGGACGTGAAATTTGCCATAGGATTACTCACACCGGATAACGTGGGAGGTATTCAACCGGATAAATTAAATTTCCGGGCAGATCAGAACGTTATTTTAGAATTAGGAATATTTGTAGGATTACTAGGTAGAAAAAACGTCTGCGGTTTATATGCCGGGAATCTGCAATTACCGGAAGATTATCACGGTTTTGAGTATATAAAAATTGATAAATCCGGGAAGTGGCAAGAGCAGGTTTTCAAAGAGTTAACAAAAGCCGGATTTGACATTTAATGAGGAAATTAAATGAGAGCTGTAATAATTGTAATTGATAGTTTCGGAATTGGTGCTTTGCCTGATGCTGAAAAATATGGTGATGAGGGGTCAAATACTATCCTGCACATTTGCGAAACAGTTAAGGGCAAAAAATGGCCTGTTCTGAAAAAGCTGGGATTGGGTAACGCTGCCTTACTTCTTGGGAACGAACTTCCCGGTTGTGAAGCAGTAAAAGATCCTTTAGCAAGTTTTGGTGTAATGAATGAAAAATCTCCCGGTAAAGATACTACAACCGGACATTGGGAGCTTGCAGGACTTGAACTTGATTCAGCTTTTACAACCTTTCCTCCGAAGTATCCTTCCTTTCCAGAAAAATTATTAGCAGATTTCACACGTGAAACAGGCAAAGAAGTTATTGGAAACAAAGCAGCTTCAGGAACAGCCATAATAGAAGAGCTTGGCAAAGAACATATGGAAACCGGAAAGCTTATTGTTTATACTTCTGGTGATTCGGTTTTTCAGGTTGCTGCTCATGAGGATATTGTACCATTGGATGAACTCTATGATATCTGTAATAAATCAAGAATTATTTGTGATCAATACAATGTAGGCAGGATTATCGCCAGACCCTTCGTTGGAAAACCTGGCAGTTTTACACGAACAAAGAACCGAAGAGATTATTCAATAAAATACAAAGGTGAAACTATCTTTGATTTCTTAAAGATGAAAGGTGTAAATACTGTAGGCGTTGGAAAGATCGGTGATATCTTTCTTGAAAGAGGAATAAATGATTCCTACCACGATAAGGGAAACAATGCGTGTATCAAAAGAACAGAAGAACTATTGAGCAAACCTGCTGATGGAGATGAGTTCATCTTTGTGAACTATGTAGATACCGACATGCTGTATGGTCATCGGAGAAATCCACATGGCTATAGCGATGAAGTTGATAATATCGATAAACATTTGGGTAGGCTTCTGGAAATATTGAAGGAAGATGAACTATTGATAATAACAGCAGATCACGGTTGTGATCCAACCTTTAAAGGAACAGATCATACAAGAGAATATGTGCCGCTTCTCTGTTATCAAAAAGGTTCAGAAGTAATAAATCTAGGAGTCCGAAATCAGTTTTCCGATATTACAGCAACAATTACGGATTTCTTTGGAATACCCGGATATCCTCGGGGAGTTTCTTTTTTATAGTACGCGTAAATAAAATGAAAATAACAAAACCAACTTTACTGTTAGATCTGCAAAAATGTAAAAATAATATCCTGAGAATGGTTGATAAAGCTGATAAAAATAATCTAATTTTTCGGCCACATTTCAAAACACATCAATCACTTCAGATCGGTGAAATTTTCAAAGAATTCGGAATTGATAAGATCACAGTTTCTTCTGTTGAGATGGCTCAGTATTTTGCCGATTCAGGTTGGAATGATATTACGATCGCCTTTCCATTTAATCCGCTGGAAATAACTGAGATTGAGAACTTAGCAGGCAAAAACAATCTGAATATCCTCATCTCATCAAAAGATAGTGCAGAAAAATTAATGCAGATAACTCATAAAGAATTGAATTATTTCATTGAGATCGATACAGGATATCATCGTTCGGGAATTTTGGCAGAAGATATTTTACAAATTGAAAAGACAATTACACTTCTAAAAAAACAGCACAATTTCATAGGATTCCTCACTCATTCCGGTCATACTTATCAGGCAAATTCTACTGATGAAATCCTTACAATTCATCAGAAAACAATCGAGAAAATGAGTATCCTCAAAAATAAATTTAGTCTTGAATTTCCTGAACTTATCATGTCAATCGGGGATACACCTTCTTGTACCTTGGCTAAAGACTTTGGTAATGTCGATGAAATCCGACCTGGCAATTTTGTCTTTTTTGATCTGATGCAATACAATTTAGGCGTTTGCAAATTTGAGGAAATAGCCGTTTGTGTAGCTTGCCCTGTTGTTGATATTAATCTGGAAAGAAATGAGGTCGTCATTTATGGTGGAGGAGTTCATCTTTCCAAAGAATTCATCATGCAAAATGGAGAGAAGAATTTTGGACAGGTAGTTAAGCTAAATGAGACTGGTTGGCAGAAACATGCAGAAATTTCCTACATAAAAGCACTTTCTCAAGAACATGGGATCATTAAAGCTTCTAATCAATTAATAAATGAAATTTCCATTGGAGATGTTGTCGGTATTATTCCTGTTCACTCTTGTATGATCGCAAATCTGATGAAAGCATATAAAACGTTAAATAATATTTCTATTGATCATTTGTAAACATCTTAACAAGTTACGCTCCTAATTGATGCAGTTGAGATTCATTCTCAATAAACTTCTTGACTAATTCTTCCCCCTAATTTTATATACCATCATAATTAATTAAGGGAGAATTGTTATGAAAAAAGAGAAAGAACTTTACCGGGATTTCTTAAGGTCAAAAAATTTGAAACTAACCAAACCGCGCCTTGTTATTATGGAAGCAGTTTTCGAAAATCACGAACATTTCAATGTTGATGACCTTTATGAGCAGATCAAGAAGAAACATAAAAATGTCTCCCGTGCCACGATCTATCGTACCGTGCCGCTTTTAGTTGAATCCGGGTTAATTAAGCAATCTCTTCGTTGTGAATCAAAAGACATCTATGAACATACTTATGGTCATGAGAATCATCTTCATTTTATTTGTGAAAATTGTGGTAAAATAATTGAATCCGGTTTCAGTGATGTAGCAAATCTCATTGATCAATTAGCAAAAGATGAAAAATTTAAAATCTCTGAATACAATCTTGGTGCACGCGGGAAGTGTAAAGATTGTCAATAATAAGGATAACTCGTGAAAAATAAATTATTTAGTAAAGCACACAGAAATCATAGCCGTCAGCATCATGATGACCATCATAACCTAAAAACAATTCATGATCTTAAAGATGGTGAAGCAACCAAGATTAAAAATGTTATTGGTGGTAGACATTTTATCAATAAAGCTGAATCATTAGGTATCAGAGAAGGTGTACTAATAACCAAAGTTTCATCTCAAATGATGCATGGTCCTATCACTGTGAAAGTAGGTCAAACTCAGATAGCCATCGGTCATGGAATGGCAAAAAGAATTATTATAGAGTAGAAATATGAAAAAGATTGAATCAATGAAGAAGATACTATTAGTTGGGAATCCAAATGTAGGGAAAAGTGTAGTCTTCTCTCGTCTTACAGGTGTGCATGTAGTTGCTTCCAATTACTCGGGAACAACTGTAGAATACACAAAAGGAATGATGCGAATTGGCACTGAGAAAGCCGAAGTTTTGGATATTCCCGGCACATACTCGTTAGCACCAGATTCCAAAGCAGAACAAGTTGCTGCGGAAATGATAAACAATTTCAAAGAAGAAGATGGAAATATTTTTGTTAACATTATCGACTCCACAAATCTGGAAAGAAA
>JAGLPW010000021.1 GCA_023137125.1 Candidatus Cloacimonadota bacterium
AAGAAAAAAATTCCACTTGTTGTTTGCCTGAATATGTGGGATGAAACGAAACATACAGGTATAGATATCAATGCAGAAAAATTGGAACAGATCCTTGGTGTTCCTGTTGTTCCAACCACTGGAATTACAGGCGAAGGGATTAAGCATCTTGTTTCCCACTTTGATAAAGCAAAACTTAGTTCGTTCAGCTTCAAAGATAAATGGAAAGCAATTGGTGAAATAATTGAAGAAGTTCAGGAATTAAAACACCGCCATCATACCTTTGCAGAAAGATTGGGAGATGCTTCAATACATCCTTTTTGGGGAATTCCAATTTCACTAATAATTCTATTCGCTTCTTTCTCGATCATTCGAGTTATTGGAGAGACACTCATCGCCTACGTGTTGGAGCCAATATTCAATAATTTATGGGCTCCTGTAATGATGAAACTTTCAGCCTTGTTTGGTGGTGAGGGAATCATCCATAATGTTGTTATCGGTAAATTGGTGGATGGTCAGATAGATTTTGTGGAGTCACTTGGCTTGCTTACAACAGGCTTATTTGTCCCGATAGGTATGATATTACCCTACATTATAGGATTTTATTTTGTACTAAGTTTTCTGGAAGATTCCGGTTATCTTCCACGTTTGGGTGTACTTGTAGATAACATGATGCATAAATTAGGAATTCACGGACTAGCAATTGTGCCGATGCTTCTGGGGCTTGGCTGTAATGTTCCCGGTGCAATGGCAGCAAGAATTTTGGAAACCAGACGTGAAAGATTTATTGCTTCTACAATGATGGCTATTGCTGTTCCCTGCTTTGCACAACTGGCAATGGTGATCGGGCTGGTAGGGAAACACGGTGCTCTGGCTTTATCAATGGTTTTTGGAACTCTCTTCATCGTTTGGGTATTATTGGGATTTTTCCTCAATAAGATCATGAAAGGTGAAAGTCCGGAAATTTTTATTGAGATTCCACCTTACCGGCTTCCAAGTTTTAGAGTATTAATGAAAAAACTCTGGATGAGGGTTTTGTCTTTTATTAAAGAAGCAATCCCATTTATGCTGCTTGGTGTTCTTTTTATGAATATTCTTTATGCACTTCATATTATTGATTTCATCGGTAAACTTACTGAACCGATCATTACAGGAATTCTTGGACTTCCCAGAGAAGCAGTTGGTGCACTCATCGTCGGTTTCCTGCGTAAGGATGTTGCTATTGGAATGCTGAGTCCACTTAATATGAGCATGGGACAACTCGTTATCGCATCAGTTGTGCTTACTATGTATTTCCCGTGTATTGCTACTTTTACCGTTCTACTTAAAGAGCTTGGAATTAAGGATATGCTCAAGTCATCGGCAATAATGGTTTTTGCTACATTGCTTGTCGGTGGAATCATGAATATATTTATTTAATATCATATTGTTTGTCATATTAAGAGTACAAGTCAATTATAAAAAATATCTTGATTCATAACTCATACTAATTAGTTTGTGTTGTAATTGGAACTCATCTATAAAGAGTAATAAGTATATTTATTCTCAGGGGATGTTATGAACGCACTGAACAACGATATTAAATATTTAAAAGGCGTGGGGGAATTCCGCAGTAAATTACTGAACAAACTCAATATTTACACCATCGGTGATCTGATGGAGCACTTTCCTCGTGATTATATAAATCGTAGATCTGCTGTTAAGATCCGTGATCTTAAATATACAGAAAATTGTTCGTTCGTTGGTAACATAGTATCTGTAGAAAAGAAGAACCGTCCACGCAAGAAATCTCAGCTTAATGTTGTAATAACCGACGGTGAAGATTATCTATTTCTTACCTGGTTCCGTTTTGGCAATTGGTTCATAGATCAGTTTAAGAATGGAAAGCAGATCTGGGTAAGCGGTGTTGTTTCGGAATTCAGAGGTTCCCCGCAAATACTTCATCCTCAAATAGAAATTCTGGATGAAGAGGATATGAAATTGGATTTTTGGAAGACAAGATCAGTACTTCCTGTTTATCCACTCACCGAGAGAATTAGTATGAATGTAATGCGGAATTTGGTTTATAAGGCATTTGAACTTTATACTGAGGAAATCCATGAAAATCTTCCCGCTTATATTTCAGAGAAATTCAATTTCCCAGACAGAAAAACGGCAATGCAAAAGATCCATTTTACTCAACACCCTTCCACTATTCCTCAAGAGAAAATTCGTTTTGCTTTTGAAGAACTTTTCTTCACACAACTTATGCTGGCTCGCAGTAAATTCGGACATGAAAAAAAGCTGAATGGGAACAAATTCACATTGGAAAAAACATTCACAACCAAGTTAAAGAATTCTTTACCTTTCGAGCTTACTCAAGCTCAAAAAAGAGTTATTCGCGAATTCGTGGAAGATATGACTTCCAAAAAACAAATGAACAGATTGCTGCAAGGTGATGTTGGTTCAGGAAAAACTATTGTAACTGTTTTTGCAATGCTACTTGCTATAGAGAACGGATTTCAATCTATACTCATGGCTCCTACGGAAATTCTGGCAGAACAGCATTTCAATAGTATTTCTAAGCTACTTTCTAACCAACCGGAGATAAGAATTGCTCTTCTAAAAGGTGGAGTAAGTAAAGCCAAAACGGAACTCAAACAAAAAATCAAAAATGGTGAAATCGATATAATTATTGGAACACATGCACTCATTCAGAAAGATGTAGAATTTAATAATGCTGGTTTTGTAGCAATTGATGAACAGCATCGTTTTGGCGTGGAGCAAAGAGCTGTACTAAGCCATAGAAATAACAATCCTGACCTAATGTATCTTTCTGCTACACCTATCCCCCGCTCGCTTGCACTAACAGTTTATGGAGACCTTGACGTGAGTATCATCGACGAACTTCCCCCCAACCGGAAAGAGATAAAAACCACATATTACAATTTCAATAAAAGCTCTATTGTTTATGAAAAAGTGGAGACACAACTAAAAATAGGACGACAAGTTTATATTGTTTGTCCGCTCATTAAAGAATCAGAAAAGATAGATCTTCTCGATGCAGAAACACTTTTTGAATACTTGAGCACACATGTTTTTCCAAACAGAAAAATTACGCTCTTGCATGGTAAAATGAAAACAAAAGAGAAAGACTCCATTATGGAACAATTCAAAAATGGAAAAATCGATATTTTAGTTTCAACTACTGTGATCGAAGTGGGAATAGATGTGCCGAATGCAACGGTAATGATAGTTGAACATGCCGAGAGATTTGGGCTAAGTCAGCTGCATCAATTGCGGGGCAGGGTAGGACGTGGTGCTGACAGATCTTACTGTTATCTCATTGTTCATCCGCCGATCAGCGAAGAAGGCAGGGAAAGATTAAATATTATGATCGAAACAAATGATGGTTTTAAAATTGCTGAAAAAGATCTTGAAATAAGAGGACCCGGAGATTTCTTTGGAACCCAGCAATCGGGAATTCCTGCCTTCAAGCATGCCAATATCATTCGTGACCGTGAACTTCTAAAAACAGCAAGAGTTTTAGCATTTGATATTATTAACGAAGATCACAATCTTGATCTTACTAAAAATGAAATTCTTAATAAAGTGTATTTTGATAAATATATTAAGCGTGAGAAGTTATTTGATTTTTAAAATGTATTGGAGATAATTATGCCTGAAACAAAACGAATCCCAGTAGAAAATATCTACAATTTAATGGTTGCAGTGTTCACAAAGCTAGAAGTTCCTGAAGAGGAAGCAAAAATTTGTGCAGATGTACTGATCGAGAGCGATCTAAGTGGTATTGAATCACATGGAGTAGGCCGTTTAAAAATGTATTACGACCGTATTAAAGCAGGAATCCAATTCCCTAATACAACAATAGATGTAGTAAAAGATTTCGGTGCAATTGCAGTATGGGATGGAAATCATGGCATGGGACAGGTTATCTCCAAGCTGGCAATGCAGAATTCAATTGATAAAGCAAAAGAATTTGGAATTGGATGTGTAACTGTTCGCAATTCAACTCATTACGGGATCTGCGGTTATTATGCAAAAATGGCTTGTGAGCAAAATATGGTTGGAATAACAATGACGAATGCACGTCCATCTATTGCTCCTCTTTTTGGTGTTAGTCCCATGCTTGGAACCAATCCAATCTGTTTTGGCGCACCATCTGATAAAGAATACGATTTTATATATGATGCTGCCACTTCAATTTCTCAACGCGGGAAAGTGGAACTCTATAATCGCGCGGAAAAACCGACTCCGGAAGGTTGGGCAATTGATGAAGAGGGTAAAACTTACACCGATACAAAACAACTATTGGTTGATTTGATAGATGGAAAAGCATCGATGATAGGGCTGGGTGGCATGGAAGAAGAAAGTGGTGGGCATAAAGGCTATAGTCTTGCTGTAATGGTTGAGATCCTCTCAGCTGCTTTGCAGGCTGGCAGTTTTATGCATCATCTTCATGGCTGGGAAGATGGTAAGCGAATTCCCTATAAACTTGGTCATATTTTTATTGCAATGGATATTGAGAAATTTACTGATATTGCCGATTTTAAACGCATCACTGGAGAAATTATGACACAATTGCAAAATTCTAAAAAGCGCCCGAATAAGGAACGCATCTGGGTTGCCGGAGAAAAGGAATATTGTAAAGAGATGGAAATACGAAAAAATGGAATTCCGATAAATCCGGGTTTACAGAAAAATTTAATAACGATGATAACCGAACTGAATTTAGTAGAATATAATAATATATTTTAACTCTTATTAAGACTTGACAGAACAATATCATTTAAAATTAAGTTTGCGACAATTGATTGATACTGGATTTTCTGGAGGATAGATGTTTTTAAGTAACTTAGCTGGACTTTTTTCTAACGATATAGCAATAGATCTGGGAACGGCAAATACATTGGTTTATAAAAAGGGAATTGGCATTGTTATTAATGAACCATCTGTTGTGGCAATTTCAACTGATAATAAAAAAATTATTGCAATCGGTGAAGATGCAAAAAATATGCTTGGTAAAAATCCGGAAGAGGTAAATATCATCAAGCCGCTTAAAGATGGTGTTATTGCAGACTTTCAAGTAACAGAACTTATGTTGAGAAATTTGATCTTTCGTGCACAAAAAAAACGTCTTCTTATTAAACCACGTGTGATCGTTTGCGTTCCTTCAGGTATAACAGAAGTAGAAAAAAGAGCTGTTAGAGATAGCGCACTTCATGCTGGCGCTAGAGAAGTACATCTTGTTTCTGAACCGATAGCAGCAGCTATTGGTGCTGATCTTCCAATTCATAAACCTCAAGGTAACCTCATTATGGATATTGGAGGTGGAACTACCGAGATAGCCATAATTTCACTTTCTCATATTGTTGTACATTCTTCCATTCGTGTTGGTGGTGACAAAATGGATGAAGCAATTGTAAATTATCTGCGAAAAAGAAATAATATTTTTGTTGGAATTCAAACTGCCGAAAAAATTAAAAAAGAGATCGGTTCTGCCTATCCACTCGAAAGTGAACTAAAAATGGAAGTTCGTGGACGAGATATTATTACAGGATATCCTATTACCGTTGAAGTAACCTCCGAAGAAA
The DNA here is from genome assembly GCA_023137125.1 of Candidatus Cloacimonadota bacterium. Lineage (GTDB taxonomy): Bacteria > Cloacimonadota > Cloacimonadia > Cloacimonadales > TCS61 > Tenebribacter. The sequence goes on from JAGLPW010000021.1 coordinate 5,574, forward strand.
TTCGTGAAGCCCTTTCCGAAACAATACAATCCATGATCGATGCAGTGAAACGCCTTTTTGAAAAAACTGCTCCGGAACTTGCTGCCGATATTGCAGAGCGAGGATTGATCCTTACAGGTGGCGGAGCAAATCTTAAGGGGATTGATAAAAAGATCCAGGAAACCGTCGATCTACCTGTTCATGTCAATCCGGAAGCTCTTACTTGTGTTCTAAAAGGATGCGGTCGTGTACTTGATAACATGGAAGAATTCAGGGAAGTTCTCATAAAAAAAATAGAAGATTAATACTGTGAAGAGAGAGTTTCATTTTCTAATCTATCTGATTTTAGCGATCCTCCTTTTCATAGGCAGTAATGATGATAGATTGAAAAAAGCTCAATTCTTCAGTAAAACAATATACTTTCCATTAGTAAATTCTATACAAAAATTTAATTCCTTATTCGATCTTAAAGAAAAAAATCAAATACTCTCTAAAAAATTATCTGAACACACAATTAAAATTACTGAATTGGAAAACATACTTGTAGAGATCGAAAACGCTAAAATCTATTATGATACTGGTAATTACAGTCATCTACTAGCAGACATTATAGGGTTCAAAGGTGAATTCAGAGAGAGATGCCTTATTCTCAATAAAGGCAAGAAAAATAAGATAAAATTAAACTATCCTGTTATCTCAAATGACGGTATTGTAGGAAAGATCATCTCAGTTTCTCGTAATTATTCAATAGTGCTCCCACTCGATCATTCAAGATTCAGATTGGGTGTTATGTCAAAAAGAAATCACTTACAGGGCATCATGAAATCTGATATTATTGGTAATTCCTACATGACATTAATTAAACCCGGTTCCGATATAAAAGTAGGTGATATTATTGTCACTTCACAAATTTCGTCCGTTTTCCCAAAAGGATTTCCTGTAGGTGAAGTAACTAAACTTATCGAAAATCCTGCTGATGTTTTCATGAGTGCAAAAATTCAAATATTCACAAATCCATCTGAGCTTGATCAGACAGTTGTACTATTTTACGAGAAGGATGAAAGCTATGAAGAAGAACTTAAAAATAATTAACATTGATGGAACGGAATATCTGCGAATTCCTTTAAAAACCAAAATATTAACTCCCGATGATGATATCCTTACTATTGTAAGTGAATGTATAAAGGGGAAAATTGAAGAGAATGATATTTTAAGTATAAGTGAAAGTCCGCTAGCGATAACCCAAGGAAGAGCTATTCCTGTTAGTGAGTTGAAGATCGGGTGGCTGGCAAAATTTCTTTGGCGTTTCGTTTCCAATGTAGATTACGGAATTGGCCTGAGAGCTCCCGAAAGTATGCAATGTGCTATTGATGAATGTGGTGCTCCCCGAATTCTTTTTGCTGCTATAATTGGAGGGATCGGAAGATTTATCGGTCGACGTGGGAAAGGAGATTTTTATCGTCTTGCCGGAATGCAGGCTGCTCTCATTGATGCGGCTACAACTTCTCCAGTTCCGCCTTATGAAAACTGCGTAATAAAGGGTCCTAAAGATCCTGAGAAAGAAGCTCAAAACATAAAAAATAATACTGGATTCGAGTGTTGTGTTATGGATATTAATGATATTGGCGGATGCTGGATGATTGGGGGAAGTGATGGCATAGATAAAGAATTCATGGAAAAAGTAATGAAGGATAATCCTCAGGGACAAGGTGATGAACTCACCCCGATCTGTATTATAAGAAAGGTGTCATGAGATCTATTAAATATGCTATTTTGGGAATATTCATACTATATTTTCAATTGATCATTGCTCACCATTTTGCAATATATTCGATAATTCCAAACTTTTTTATAGCTTATTTTGCGTTTATAAGCATTCGAATAAGAGCAAAATTTTTATTTCCACTTGCATTTATAATAGGTCTTGCTCTGGATATCATGTACCCTCCACTGCTTGGGTTGAATACAATTTCATTTCTTATTATTTCCTTTCTGGTTAATAAATTTCATATGAACGTTAATAAACAAAGATTTATTATTGTTAGTTTAAGTATTTTATTTTTAAATTTTTTCTATTATTCTATTTTAATTATTTATCATATTATGGCAGCACAGTTAATTGATGGCTTTTTGCTTCTTTATTTCTTTTCAATTATCTTTAATACGCTAATTTCAATAATAGCAGTTTATATCCTAACACTTTTAGATAAAATTAAGATAACACTAAATGTATAAGAAATTTACAATTTCAGATTACACAGGTTATGTAATCGCATTCATTTTTTTTATTCTGCTCTTCTTTGTCTTTAAATTACAAATCATTGAAAGTGAAAAATATAAAAATATTGCAGAAAAAAATATTGTTCGAATCCAAACAATTTATCCTACACGCGGAGAAATTTATGATCGAAAATACCGTCCAATTGCTCTTAATAAACCATCCTATAATTTATATATCACACCGGGGAAGATAGTAGATAAAGAAAAAGTCTCTGAGTTTGTAAGTAGTAATTTTAATAAAGAAATCGACGAGATTAAGAAGATAATTCATGAAAACAGGTATAGATCATATCAGGATATTTTACTAATACAAAACATCCCGTTTGAAAAGATGGTTAAAACATCAGAACAATTTAACTATTATCCTTCATTCCTTTTTAAAGCAGAAAAAGTAAGAGAATATTACTCTGCAAATCATTTTACCGGCTATACAGGACGCATCACCGAAGAAGAATATAGAGAGCTTCGGGGAAAAGGATATTCCATAAATAGCAATCTTGGCAAAACCGGATTAGAAAAATATTATGAGAATATTTTGCGTGGAGAGAATGGACAACAAGTACTTCAGGTTGATGCAAGTGGAAATAATCTGGAATTTTTCAAGCATAATCTTCAAACAGACCCTAGGAATGGGGATGATCTGATACTAACGATTGACAACGATCTTCAAGAATATGTTTCGTTAATTTTCCCTAAAAACAAAAAGGGATCTGTTGTTGTCATGGATATTAAAACAGGTGGAATTCTTGCTTATGTGAGCAAACCAGATTTTGATCCTAATCTTTTTACCGGAGGAATTTCTGCAGGGCAATGGAACGAATTAATTACAAATCCTAATAGACCTATGCTAGATAGGATCATTCATGGAACGTATCCGCCCGGATCGGTTTATAAGCCCATTATGGCAAGTCTTGGTCTGGAAGAAAATGAAATTGATTCCAAAACTAAACTTGCAAAATGTGATGGTGGTATGTGGTTTGGTAACAGATATTTTAAATGCTGGTTAAAAGAAGGGCACGAGCGTCTTGCTGTAGAGGATGCGATGAAATATTCTTGCGATGTATATTTTTATGATCTTTCTACACGATTCTCACTTGAACAACTGAATAGATATACAAAACAAAACTACCTCTCAACTCGTACAGGCATTGATCTTCCAGGTGAGCGCAGGGGGTTTTTCCCCTCACGAAAATGGTATATTGATAATTATGGAAAATATGTAGGTATATTAGGACATAAGGTGAATCTAGCAATAGGACAGGGGGAAGTCTTAGTTACACCATTACAAATTTGTGCATATTATTCTGCTATAGGAAATGATGGGATTTGGAAACAACCTCATTTACTAGATAAAAGAATTGAGGCAGAAAATACATATAAAAATATTGTTGATGAGAAACATCTACCAATGTCTAAAGAAACACTTAAATTAATTCAGAATTCGCTTTATATTACGGTGAATGAAAAATATGGAACGGGGACAGCAGCCAGTATTGGCGGCATCAGAGTTTACGGTAAAACCGGATCTGCCGAGAATCATATGGGGAAAAAAACACACTCCTGGTTTAGTGGTTATGCTAAATGTGATAAATTTGAAATAGGATTTGATATATTCGTAGAAAATGGTGGACATGGCGGTAGTGTTAGTGCTCCTGTTGCACGGAAACTGATTAATTATTATTATGGAATTATGGAATGAAGAAATTTGAATGGATGATCTTAGGCTTGCTTATTCTTCTTTTAATCATTGGGATAATCTCGATCTATACAGCATCATCAAGCAGGATTGGGGATGATTTTCTATTTGCTAACTATTATATTAAACAGTTTATCTGGATTATAATTTCTATGCTTATTCTATTGTTGTTGTTAAAGGCTCCAATTGCAATAATAGAAATTTCTATTTTCCCTATATATATTATTACAATACTTTTGTTGATCCTGGTTCTTTTTTTACCGGAAATTAAAGGTTCTCATCGGTGGATTAGTTTAGGTCTGATTAATTTTCAACCTTCTGAACTTGCAAAGTTATTCACGATAATGGTTATTTCTAAACTCATCTCAAAACCTTTCCTTAGTGATGGTCAGATACTTTTGCGTTCTTTTATTTTTACATTAGTTCCAGTTTTTCTTATTCTACTTGAACCTGATCTGGGAACTGCATCAATATTTTTTGTGATATTATTTTCTATTCTTCTCGTATCCGATCTTCCAAAATTTTATCTTATACTTATTATTAGCCCAATATTAAGTATTATTTTTTCTTTCTCTATTTGGATATTTATCGCTTATGTTTTATTATTAATTTATCTTCTCCATCGAAGTAATTTAGATAAAGTAATAATTGGCTTCGTTATTTCTATTAACACATTCATCTTCTTTATTACACCAATATTCTGGAACAGTCTGAAAGATTATCAACAAAACAGAATATTAACTTTCATCAGTCCGATGAGGGATCCTTTCGGAGCGGGTTATCAGATCATTCAATCAAAGATAGCAATTGGCTCGGGTGGAATCTTTGGAAAAGGCTTTTTAATGGGTACTCAAAAGAACATGAATTTCTTACCAGAACATCATACAGACTTCATTTTTTCTGTCATTGGTGAAGAATTTGGTTTTTTTGGTTGCGCATTTATTTTGCTTATTTATTTTTTGTTCCTATATAAAATCGCAAAGAGCATTATAAAAATTAAACGGAAAGAATATCGTTATGTATCTGTTGGAATATTAGCATATATAACTTTCCAGATCTTTATTAATATTGGAATGAATCTGGGCATTGTTCCAACAACAGGAATTCCTCTGCCATTTTTAAGTTATGGTGGTTCCAATCTCCTGATCAATGTAACAGCGATCGGTTTTATTTTGAAGTATCTAAATGAACGAAGCATTTTTGCTTAAGGATGTTATTATGGAAAAAATTATTATCGGCATATTTATTATTTTATCTAGTTGTTTTTTTGGTTCAGTAATGGATTTTTCAGAAAAAGATATTAAAGATAATGAAAATGAAGTCTTTAATACTAGTTTCGAAATCGGAGAGTATGATCCACAGAAATTGCCGGATGGATGGTTCTTGTTGGAAGAAACTTCCGAATATATTACTTGGGATAATAAAAATCCGTATACAGGATCAAAAAGTTTAAAGGTAGAATATCCAAAAGACAAAATAAATATTATTTCTGATGCTTTTCCGATTGATGCCGATCAAGTATATTACTCACGTTTATTTGTGAAAACAAATTACAATTCAAATCAATCGATCACTATTCGTTTTCTGGCTTTTGATTCAAAAGGCAAAAGAGTTAGTAAATTTAGTAATAACGGACTTCCAAAACAAGATTGGACTCAAATAGATATTACCAGTGGTTTTTTAAAAAGTACTGCCAGATTTGGCAGGATCATCATTTCAATACCAAGAAAATCAGATAAAATATACTGGTTTGATAATATTGAAAGTTACGCAGTTTATAGAATTCAAAAATAGATGGAGGAGTAAATGACAAAGGGGAAATATGTTTACGACAGAAAAAAATTCTGCGTACCGGTTACAAAAGCCGAACCACTTACTTCAATTCAATTCATTATTGATAATTTCATAGGTAAGAAAATTACATTCTGTATTGATGGTGAAGGTGAATCATGGGAGATTTGGCGATATGTGGAGGATGCTGATAGTGATAAGATCAAAAAAAGCGGTCCTCCTGAAAAACCAAAATTTTTATATGTTGAGGGAGAAGAAATTGTAGATTTTGTTTCAGCTTAATTTTATTATTTGCATTAAAAAAGGCATCCGGCAATTGCCGGATGCCTTTTGTATAACTATTATCTTTTATTAAAATTTATCTTTATTCTCTTCTGTCCATTTCTCTGCAGAAAATGCAGCAGTAGCTCCATCAGATGCAGCTGTGACAACTTGTCTTAAAGCCTTGTGTACTACGTCTCCCGCAGCAAATAATCCGGGAATTTTTGTACACATTGTTTCATCAGTCAAAATAAAACCTTGGTCATCTAATTCAACATCAGATTTTACTAATTCATTATTGGGAATTATCCCAACATAAATAAATATTCCATCCAAATCAAGATCACTTATTTTTTTTGTTTTTTTATTATATAATTCAACTTTCTCAATAAAATCTCCACCTTTAATCTCTTTAACAATTGAATCCCAAATGATTTCGATCTTATCATTTTCAAACGCTCTCTTTTGAATTAATTTAACAGCACGAAGCTCATCTCTTCGATGAATAACATATACTTTTTTGGCAAACTTTGTTAGGAATATCGCTTCTTCAACAGCCGAGTCTCCCCCGCCAACAATAGCTACGATCTTGTCTCGATAAAGAGCACCATCGCAGGTAGCACAATATGATACTCCTCTACCCGTATATTTTGCTTCACCCTGAACTCCCAGCTTGCGCGGATTTGCTCCAGTAGCTAAAATTACAGATTTCACATTGTATTTATTAGAATCTGTTTCAACTAATTTACCAAAGTTTTCCGATCGGATCGATTTAATATTTTCCAACTTGATTTCAGTTCCAAATTTTTCTGCTTGTTTTCTCATCTTATCTGCAATATCAAATCCTGACATATTATCTTCGAATCCGGGATAGTTTTCCACATCAGCAGTTGTGGTGATTTGTCCTCCGACAAGTGCTTTTTCAAATATTACTGTTTTCATTCCACCACGAGCAGCATATACAGCAGCAGCAAGTCCTGCAGGACCACCACCGATTATTGCTACATCATATTCCATTTTATTCTCCACCGTTTCCTCCATTATTTTGCTTAAAACTTATTTAATCTATAACAAAAAGCAAATTTTATTTTATAGTGTGAAATATTACTTTTACATAAACAATCACAAGAATCAATAATGATATTTTTTACCTTTGATGATCGTGAATGAACGATATATTTGTTCTGTTAATAGAAACCGTATCATCTGATGAGTAAAAGTAAATCTGGAAAAACTTAAAACCAGATCTGCTTTTTGCACAATTCTCTTAGAAAGACCGTAAACTCCTCCAATTACAAATATGATATCCTTACCAAAAAGTAATTTATCTTCCAAATATTTAGCAAATTTTTCAGAGGAAAACTCATTTCCCTTTTCATCCAGTACAATAGTTATGGAAGATGTTGGAAGATGTTTTTCTAATATCACAGCTTCTTGATCTTTTACTATTTCAATTGTTTTACTACTAGTTAGTTTTATATCTGGCAATATCTGCCATTCTAATTTAATATATTTGCTAATCCTCTTTTGATATTCCTTAATTCCTTCTTCTATAAACTTTTGTTTGGTTTTTCCTAAACAAATAATCTTAATTCTCATAACTATTATTTATAATTGCTGTGAACTTAATACACCTAAAGCTATAGAAAGCATTTTAGTTTCTGCTGTATCAACCCGTGAAGCAATAATGATCGGTACTTTAGCTCCCATAACAACATGTGCAACCCTGTAATTACAATAATAAGTAAGAGCTTTCCCAAAGATATTTCCTGCTTCAATATTTGGAACAATAAGCACATCTGCATCTCCACCAACTTCTGATTTTATTCCTTTTGCTTTTGCTGCCATTTTGCTTACAGCACCATCAAAAGCAAGTGGACCGTCAACTATGCAATCCTCAATCTGGTTTTTTTTATACCTCTCGGTGATAATATTTGCATCTACGGTAGCCGGCATTTTAGGATTTACAACTTCAACTGCTGTTAGAAGTGCTACTTTAGGTTTTGGATTATCTAAGGCATGACCAACCTTTACCGCATTTTTGATAATGGAAATTTTTTCTTCTACTCCGGGATAAAGGTTAATTCCGCCATCACTCATCAAAACCAACTTCTCAGGATGCTCATAAACAAGTACGTCACTAAGGTTGTCACCGGTTCTCAATCCTTTTTCTTTATCCAATACCGCTTTAATAAGAGTTGCTGTTGCACATTTGCCCTTTAATAGAATATCTGCTTTACCTTCTCGTATTGCTTTCACGGATTCTGAAGCAGCTAATTCCAGATCATCTCCTGTATCTATAAAAGAAAAATCGTTTATAAATTCAGATGCATTTTCTTGTAAATATTTATATATATACTGTTTATCACCTACTAGCAGGCTATCGGCAATATTCTCTTTCTTAGCCATTACGGCTGCATCTATTGCAGATGAAGTTTGTGCGGCTGCAATTACAACTGTTTTGTTTTTCATTTCTTTAACTTTAGTCATCAATTGTTCAAAATTCTTGATCATAATATCTCCTGACTATTATTTATTTTGAGGAATTCATAGAGAATGCTGCTGAATTAGGTCAAGGATTTTATTATGAAAAACCTTGATAATATATGACTTAAAAGTAGCTATGAAGCTGAATTAACTTGACATTTTATCCGCTTTTTTTTGTTTTGAGAAAAAATATATGGGGAAATATGGCAGTATCGAAAAGATGGCATATAACATTATCGACAACAGAGTCTTCCAGACCTGTCAATATAAGTCTGCCCAAAAAGGTTGGGCTACTCTTATGTGTATTGTCGGCAGTTTTTTTGCTTTTTTTTGCCGGATCGATTTTCTTCATAATCCATAATCAATCCCAAATAGCTCAAGCAAATGATGTATTTAAGGAAAATGTCATTCTTAAAAATAAACTTGTAATTCTCTCTTCAGAAATTGATTCTATTATGACCAAGTTAAAGTTGATGGAGAACTGGGAAGATAAGGTTCGCTCCGATAAGAATTTTAAAGCAATTAATAAAGAGATCAGAGAAATGGGTATTGGTGGATCTCCAATAATAGACACAACCTTTATCTCTTCAAATATTGCTTTAAGTGATGATTATTCTCTTACATTAAATAAAATTATTCAACTTAAAGGTAAAATAGAATTTGATTACGATACACATGAAGAATTAAAAGATCTGGTTCAATTAAAAGACGAGTTATATTTAAATACCCCTTCTATCTATCCTGCTTATGGAAGAATATCCGATCCTTATGGATGGCGAACTCATCCTATTACAGGTAAAAGAAGTTTTCATAATGGGTTGGATATTGGAAATATTAAGGGAACACCAATATATGCTGCAGCAGACGGCAAAATATCTTCCACGGGGCGTCAGAAATACTTTGGAAAGTTCATCGGTATCTCTCATAAATTTGGATATCAGACAAACTATGCTCATCTTAATAAAATATTCGTTAAGAAAGGCGAGGAAGTTAAAAGAGGACAGATCATTGCTGAGATGGGAGATTCCGGGCGTTCAACCGGAAGTCATTTACACTTTGAAGTCTTAAGATATAACAAATACAGGAATCCATACGAGTATTTAAATAAACTTGAAGATGATATTATTATCACAAAAAAATAAACCGGAATTGAACACAACTATTATATATGAAAGGTAAAATAAAATTCGAATCAGCTTTAATAAGATTAGAAGAAATAGTTCACAAATTGGAAGAAGGTGTTAACGAACTGGATAAGATTGTTGACCTTTTTGAAGAGGGTTCAGAGCTAGCTGATTATTGCAATAAAAAACTTGAGAAAATTGAAAATAAAATTGAAGTTATAACAAATAAAATACATAAAACAGAAAACATCACTGAGGAAATATGAGCACAAAAAACATGGTCTTAAAAAAAGACCTGAAAGAAAAACGCGAACTTGTTAATATTGCAATCGATCGTTTCTTGCCAAGAAAAGATGAATATCCAAAACAAATACATAAAGCGATCCGTCATACTTTATTCGCAGGTGGAAAACGGTTACGACCATATTTATTGATAAATACTTACAAGCTTTTTAAAGATGATATCGATAAGACACTTCTTGTAGCAGGTGCCATCGAAATGTTGCATACATACACATTGATCCATGATGACCTACCCGAAATTGATAATGACGAATACAGACGCGGCAAAAAAGCATGTCATGTCCTTTTTGGTTCTGATATTGCCCTGCTGGCTGGAGATGCACTTCTTATTTATGCTTTCCAGGCAATTGCTAATGCAGAGGAAATTGATAACAAACTTAGATTGGATTTTATTAGAGAACTCTCTATTGAGGCCGGACATGCAGGTCTTATTGCCGGACAGATGATAGATATTCAAAGTGAAGGCAAAAA
>JAGLPW010000022.1 GCA_023137125.1 Candidatus Cloacimonadota bacterium
TGCCAATCCGCTTCGGTTGCATGCTTGCAGAAGTTCCTGAAGAAGATCAAAAGCGTATGGAGAGTTTCGGACAGAAGATCGGTCTGGCTTTTCAGATTGTAGATGATATTTTAGATATTGAAGGTTCTATTGAAGATCTTGGAAAAACCATTGGTAAAGATTCAAAAGCAAAAAAAGCTACTTTTCCAGCTGTTTATGGTTTAGAAAAATCTAAGCAAATGGCAGAAAAATTGATAACTGAAGCCAAAGCTCTTCTAGAACCATATGGCGAAAAAGCCGAACTACTCTTGATGCTCTGTGATTTTATTCATACAAGAAAATTTTAATTATAATAGTAAAACATAATTAGCAGGGCTTCATATGAAGCCCTGTTTCGTTATTAAGGTGGAATAAAATGTTAAAAGTAAAGATCCAAAAGATAAATGAACTTGCAAAACTTCCAAAACGTATGACCGAACATGCTGCCGGTTATGATCTTTATTCGTGTAATGAAAAAGATATGACTATAAAATCCGGAGAAGTTGTTCTTGTTCCAACCGGAATTGCAATATCTTTACCGATAGGTTATGAAGCTCAGATACGTCCTCGAAGCGGACTTGCCATTAAACATCAAATTGGAGTTCTTAATTCACCAGGAACAATTGATGCAGATTACCGTGGTGAGATCAAGGTTATTTTATTTAATTTTGGAAAAACCAATTTCATTATTTCCAACCATACACGAATTGCCCAAATGGTAGTTTCCCATCATGAATCTATTGATTTTGTTATTACTGATAAGCTCGATGGAACAGATCGCGGAAGTGGTGGATTTGGGCATACAGAACATTAAATTAGAGACCTTATGCTTATTCCCGTAAAACTTCCATTTGGTAAAACCATTTTCCAAACTAAAAATGGACATTCAATAACGTCTGACACAACTTTCCTCGTAGAAACTATTTCACGGCAAATCTCACAACACGACATTAATTTGCTCGAGTTGGGTAGTGGGAACGGCATTATTTCTATTATGTTATCTCATTATTATCCAGAATGGAAAATATTAGGAATTGAAATCCAGAAACATCTGGTCGAACTTAGCCAGGATAATGCTAAGTTATCCGAGACATCTCCAACCTTTGTGGAAGCTGATCTTCGAGAGTTTACTTCATCACAAAAGTATGATCTGATAATTTCCAACCCGCCATATTTTCCAAAAGACAAGGGCAGGATAAGCCCAATACAAGAAAGGGCAATTTCCAGGCATGAAATAACCTGTAATATGCTGGATATTATGGAATGTGTAAAAAGAAATTTAAAGAAAGGTGGCAGTGCTTTTATTCTTTACCCTCAGAACAGGGGACAGGATCTTGATAATTTTGCAAAAAAGGTTGACCTGAAAGCAATGAAAAAATTTGTTCTAGATTCAGAAGAGAATAAAAAGAAAGTTATTGTGGAGCTTGTTCATGCTTAAAATAGAAGGATTTTCCTTATCCAGAGAAACCGAGAAATTTATGCTGATAAACGAGATGCTTATCGGAAGCGGCATGAGAGTGAATATCTTTGGAAATAATGATACGGGAAGATCACTTCTACTTAGATCAATACATGGAGATTATTACAATTTCGGCGGACAGATATTAATAAAAGATAAGCCTACATTATTTTATAAAAAGAAGAAGAAAACAATTCTTATAGATAACACTTCGCACCTTCTTATGAATGAATCTGTTTGGAAGAATATTATTATTCCTTTGCCAAAAGTAACTACCAGGCAAAAACAGAAAATCTTGGAATTGTGCATGACCTCACAACTGGGTGATAAGATAGGAAATAAAGTTAAAACCCTTTCATCCTCGTCAAAGAAATTCATTGAATTGATTCGAGCAGTTATTCAGCTTCCACAGATCATTCTTATTGATGATATTGAAAATTACTTCGATGATAAGAACATGATCACTGCTTTAGAGATTTGCAACTTTGCCCTAAATAGTGGTGCCACATTGATCGCTACATCCAAAAGAAAACTCGATAATTTTGACACTCATTACAGAATTCAGGATACTAAAGTGGTAAAATTGTGAAAAAAGGAATCTCTTTTCAAATCATTGTTATTTTCATAGTACTTCTTGGATGGAATCTACTTCATTTGGGATATGAATATCAGAAGGGCATTTTTGAAGATAATATATCTGCTTCTCCAATGATGCTTCTTTCTATGCAGGAAAATACACTTGAGCAACTAAAGTTAAAGATCGAGAACAATGATTATATCAGTGATATCACAATAATTCAAGATTCCATCGTTGCCGAAATGTTAATAAATAATTACGATCTTAGAGACAGCAACGAAATACTAAGATCATACTTGCTGCCCACCGCAATGCGAATAAACTTTGTAGGTGGAAAGTACCAAATTGAACAAAAACTAGAGTTAGAAAGAATGCTCTTAGAATATTCTCCGGCAGTTATCCACTATTTTGATAATACCCAATGGCAAGAAATCCAAAACAAGATATTAATTCTTACAAATGGTTATTATGTAGGATTTGGTATATTTATAATTTTTGTGTTATTTATTTCAATTTTCCTTCGAATCCATTTTGAAATAAAGAGTAATGTTTTTTGGAAAATTTATCGATCTTCCGGTGGTCATTTTGGAAGAAGAAGAAAGCAATTTTTTATTAATTCCTTATATCTTTGTTTTATTCCACTCATCCTGAATTTAGCTATCTATTATTCATTGATATATTTTCAATTACTTTCAGTAGAAATTGATTATCGTTTCTTTGGGATAGAATTATTAGCATTAGTTATTAGCTCATTGTTTGCAGGAATAGCTTTAGGAGAAAACCTGAAATGAAAAAATATATACCGAATTCATTAACTCTTTTTAGGGTTGTTCTGGTTCCAATTTTCTTTTGGCTTATCTATTATTCCCAAATAAAATACCATTATCAGTGGGCTACATTTGTTTTTATTGTTGCCAGTATCACCGATATTTTTGATGGTCTGCTTGCTCGCAGGTTTGGCGTCGTTACCAATTTTGGGAAGATCATGGACCCGCTTGCAGATAAATTACTAACTTTATTGGCGTTGATCGCTTTAATTTCCGAACCTATGAAAATGATGAGTATTTATGTGTTCTATATTATTTTATTTAGAGAAGTAATGATAACATTATTAAGACATTATTATACATTAAAGAAAATCTATATACCCGCAAATGTATGGGGAAAAGTAAAAACAACATTCCAGCTAACGGGAATAATTTCGGCTTTGGTTTATTATTCTCTGCTATATCCACTCATACCAGAATATCATTCAAAATTCCAATTTGGATTCAATATTTTCTTCTGGATCACAGCAGTTATAACAATTCTTTCTGGAATAACTTATCTCTCTCCAAAAGAGCGTAGGGGCAAATAATGAGAATATTGAACACAAAAAATGTATCCTTGGGAATTATTCTGCTTCTTATTTTGGGATGTTCTTCAAAAGATAATATCCATAAAACAAAAAGCAAAGGGATAGATCCTCATAAACCGATGTCTTGGGGTCATAAGCAAACAGTATATGTTTTTGCTGATGATAATGTATGGAAGTATGCAAAAAGTCATTTGATTAAAACATTAGAAAGGGTTCGCTTTACAACCGAAAATGAGAAAGTATTCGTTGTTAAAAGAGCTCCTATTGATAATTTAGATAATTTTTATAAATTTAATAACCTGATCTTTTTTTGTGATCTGGAATCAAATGACAAAGTTTCAACATATATAAAGGAGATCATGGGATCCGGAGTTGAATCTGAAGTTAATGAGAATTTGATTGGAATGTACACGAAAGATAATGTGTGGGCAAATGACCAGTTCGTGCTTTTTATTCTGGGAAGTAATGAACTAAATCTGCTGAAATTTAATATTCTACAATCACATAATATCTTTGATCTATTTAAAGAAAAACTATTTGATCGGATCAGTGGACAGTTGTACAAAACACCTGTTTATACTGATGATAGATTCGCTGCTTTTCCATGGTCACTAAAACTTCCAAAAAAATATATACTTTACAAAAATGATACAGCAAATAATTTTATTTCATTCATTGCTCGGTTAAGAAATAAACCGGACAGATATATTTC
>JAGLPW010000023.1 GCA_023137125.1 Candidatus Cloacimonadota bacterium
AGCTGGAAATATTATGATGAAGACGAATTCTTTGATAGAGATGTGAGAATGGAAAAATTCAAATTGGCCGGATATCAGGGTTGGCGTTTAACCGGAAGATGGCAGAATAAGAAACATTCTGTCGGAGGCGCTTTCCAAAGCTTTGCTTTTTATGATGAAACAAATGGACTGGCTTATCTTATAGATAATTCGGTATATCATCCTGAAGGAGAGAAGCTGGAAGCTCTCTATGAATTAGAAATTATAAGCAACACGTTGAAACTTAAAGAAACAAAATAATTAAGGAGATTTAAAATGAGAAAATTAAGTATCTTATTTATCCTTTTAATAATTTCAATGAGTGTTTTTGCATTTGAACTCAACACATTGATCGATACACCTACTGCCGGAATTTTACAACAAGGTGAAGCAGAGATATCGGCAAAGATCTATAAGAATAACGGATTGTTGATAGGGACAAGGGTGGGTCTTTTTCCGCGTTTTATGTTTGGTGTGAATTACGGTGCTGAAGAAATCGTTGGTAATGAGGACCCTCAATGGCATGACAGAGTTGAATTCAATGC
The DNA here is from genome assembly GCA_023137125.1 of Candidatus Cloacimonadota bacterium. Lineage (GTDB taxonomy): Bacteria > Cloacimonadota > Cloacimonadia > Cloacimonadales > TCS61 > Tenebribacter. Next base: position 564 of record JAGLPW010000023.1, read on the forward strand.
AAAAATTCGGCTTATGGACGAGAGTAATACGCTTCCGGCTATTGCTATTGGTTATGATTCTCAAGGTCATGGTAATTATAATGATCATCGATACGATATAAAATCTAAAGGCGTATATCTTACAGCCAGCAAGAACTTCTTTTTATTTGGAAATATCGGTATTCACGGTGGAATTAATTACAGTTTGGAAAATGAAGATAAAGATGATGAACCAAATCTTTTTATTGGTTTTGATAAAACGATCGGGGATATGATCGTATTATTGGCAGAATATGATACAGGATGGAACGATAATGAAGCTGATTTTGTAAAAGGTAGAGGGTTCTTCAATGCCTCGCTTGATCTGCATTTTACAGAAGCACTAATTCTCAAGGTTTCGTTTTATGATTTGATGTTGAATAATATTGATACTCAAGGCTGTGATAGATCGATCACACTCCTCTACAATATGACTTTCTAATTTGCATGAAAAAAGTTTTTTACCTTCTGCTCATTCCAATAATTTTTGCAGGATGTGCAGTTAATAAAAATATATCTACCCAACCAAATTTTGTTGCCGAGAATTACTTTCTTTTTGGACAAGCAGCAATGCAGCAGCACGATTTTGCAAGTGCCATTCAATTATACCTCAAAGCAGTAGAAGCAGATTCTAATAATGTTTATCTTAAAGAAACATTAATGGAAGCTTTAGCATTAAAAGCTTTTTTTGATGCCTCTGTTAATTCTGAAATAATTGAAATTGGAAAAAACTTCTGTGATAGTGATGTAAAATCGGAGAAAATATATTCAATTATTGCCGAATCTTACCGCTATGAACAACAATATGAAATGGCAGAAAAATGTTTTAAAAAAGCTATTAAAATACAACCAACCATGCGAAATCTTACAGCATATTATGTCTTCCAACAAAACACCAAACCACCTGGTAATATTAAGCTTCTTAGAAAAGCAATAAAATTGCCATGGGAAGAGGAAAAGCTGATACTGACAATAGCTGAATTATACAGTGAAATTGATTCTGTGAAGAGCCTTGAAATATTTACAAATGCTTACGAAAAATGGAATGATGAAATCAGCCTTACGCCGTTGCTCACATCTTATGAAAAACAAGGTTTTCAAGATAAAGTTTTAGAATTGATCCAGTTTCATATTGATAAAAACAGAATTCTTTCTGATCCAATAAAAATCTATCTGATCGGAAGATATTTCTCACTTGGAAAGTTTGATGAAATATTAAAAAATAAAGCTTTGTGCTTTGAAGTTGGAACGCATGATATTTTAAAATACCTTTTCTTTTCAGCAATTAGAACAAACGATATTAGTACCGGGATCCGAGCAGGGCTTGCAATTGAGGAATCAGGAGAATTAACAGAAGAGTTCGCATCATCTTTCTATACATATCTTACCGATCTTTATCTGTCTGAAGATAATTACAACGAAGCAGCTGATAATCTGGTAAAAGCCGATGATATTAATACAATTCACGGCTATATTTTCAAGGTTGATCTCTCTAAGGATCTTGAACGTAAAGAAAAAATAAATAAGCTTTTACAGCAGTATTTAAATATCTCAGAAAATAAATCCAAAGCAAATTATCTACTGGCGATTTTCCATACGGAATTTGAAGAAAAAGAAGTTGCACTCGAGTTACTGAATGAGCTCCCTGATAGTTTTATTAGCGAAAACGAACTTAATCTTATGGTTGCACTTGCATATATTCAAAATGCAATGGATATACCAAAAGCAAGATCGCTCCTCTCTGATATTGAGGGAATAAAGATTACCCCGAACGAACTTATTGCCAGTTTGCTGTTTGGAACAGAACATGATTCATTAGCCTATTCCATTCTGAAAGAAGAAATTGAAACCAACCCCAAACCTGATGCTTCTACATTTGCAACCTGTTCAATTCTTGGTGAATTGTATGATACTCACGATAATTTATTGATCATTCTGGAAAAAGGAGTTGCTCTCTATCCGGAAAATGCTGACTTGCTAAATGCTGCCGGTTATTTTATTGCTAAGCATGAACTCAAAGAAAAATACGATGAAGCTGCAGTATATTTAGAAAAAGCTGTGTCCCTTATGCCGGAAAGTGAAATGATCTGGGACAGTCTTGCCTGGCTTTATTTCAAACAGAAAAGATATGATGAAGCACTTAAGGCTATGGACGTTCCATTATCAAAAGAAATAAATAACAGCGAAATTGCGTATCATATCGGCGAGATATATCTAAGTTTACATAAAAAGAAAAAAGCTAAATATTATTTTAATTTGGCAATTGAGCTGGACAATGAAAAGCAATCTGTTCAACTTTCTAAAGAAATTTTAAGTAATATGTAATCCTTCGCTTGTGTCATCCTGAGCCCCGATTAATCGGGGAAGGACAAAGGATAACTTAAGGAGATAATATGAAATTTGTATTTAATAAAACTAATGTAATTCTATTGATAATTGCTATTATTACAACTGTTGTAGGATACATTATTATGGGAACCGGAGATAAAACCATATCTCCAATTCTATTGATAATAGCTTATGTGATTCTATTCCCTGCCTCTATAATTATTGGAACTAAGAAAAAAGAAGAGCAATAAATAATTATATTTGCTTTTAGAGAAGGATTATGAAACATAAAGTCAGGAAAAAACATCAGAATAGTAAGTCATGTTTTGTGTGCGGATTAAAGAATGAGTTCGGTATTCATACAGAATTTTATGAACTGGAAAACAATGAATTGGTCGCCATTTTTACACCAGGCGAAAATCATCAGAGTTATCCGGGTAGGTTGCATGGTGGTATTGCCAGCACTATTTTAGATGAAACAATCGGCAGAGCCATCATGATCGAGAATGAAAATATTTGGGGTGTAACTATTGAATTGAATGTTAAATTCAAACAACCTGTTCCCTACGATGTAGAATTGAGGGTTGTGGGCAGGATCACCGAACAGAATAAACGTTTCTTCTTTGGTTCAGGTGAATTACTTTTGCCTGATGGTTCTGTTGCCGTTACAGCCAGTGGAAAATATATGAAACTTGCACTAGATAAAATTACCGATTTCGATCATGAAGAACAAGAATGGAAAGTTGTGTCGAAAGAAAATGACCCGACCGAAATAGAATTATAAGACCTTGCGAATGGTTTTCGGACTTCCTGCTTTTTCTTTGACCTTCGCAATGGTTAGGCTTAAATGAAAAGAAAATTGTAAGGTAATAAATGGCTGTAAATAAGCAATATCTCACAGAAGAATTCATTGCTAAGATCGATAAATTCAATCTCCGTGCACGCTTAATTGTAGAAGGTTTCATTACCGGACTGCATAAATCTCCCTATCATGGATTCAGTATAGAATTCTCAGATCACCGACAATACAATCCGGGAGATCCAATAAAAAATGTAGATTGGAAGATATACGGTAAAACTAACCGTTATTACATCAAACGCTACGAAGAGGAAACCAACCTTAAGTGTTACATTATAGTCGACCACAGTGCCTCTATGGGCTTCTCATCGGCAAACTCTTCCAAGTTAGAATACACTAAAGCCCTGGCATCGGCTCTTTCCTATTTAATGATCTCACAACAGGATGCTGTGGGACTTTTAACATTCACAGATAAAATAACAAATCTTATCCCGCCACGCTCAATGAAATCATATTTGAATATCATTTTTAAAGAACTCCATAATCTAAGGGCGGAAGATAAAACCAGCACAGTTAGTGTTCTGCATTCTCTGGCAGATAGAGTTAAAAAACGCGGACTCATCATTCTTATTTCCGATATGATAGACGACCCGGAAAAGATCATGCAAGGTCTTATGCATTTCCGTCACCAAAAGCATGAAGTTATTTTATTCCATATTCAGGATAAGCAAGAAACTGACTTTGATTATAAACGTGACACTGAATTCATCGATTCTGAAACTGGTGAGAAAATTACAGTTTCACCCTGGCAGATCAGGAAAGATTATTTACAAGCTTATGAAGAAAATGTTCGGTTGTTAAAAGATAAATGTCATGAATCACGAATTGAGTATAATGCAATAACAACAGATACACCATTTGAGGATAATCTACTTCAATATCTAATCAAACGATCAAAAATGATGTAGTTAATTTTAATTGTTATTGATATAAATTATAACATAAAAGACCCTTTCAGAAAAACCTGAAAGGGTCTTTTATTGTTTGCTAACCATTTTAAGGGGAAAATAGTTATTATTAATAAGAAAAGTTGCCTCAACATTAAAACTTGAGGCTGAACTCCTCTTATTTCATAAGATAAAGAAGTTGCCCTTCCAGTAAAAAACTGTCAGGGCTAATTCTCTTACTTCATAAGGATCATTTTCTTTGTGCTGGTATAGTTTGAAGATTTCATTTTGTAGAAGTACATACCACTTGATACTTTGTGGCTGTTGTTATCTGTACCATCCCAAACGATAGTGTGATCTCCAGCTATTGTTTCTTCGTTAATAAGTGTTTTCACTTTTTGCCCCTTTATATTGAATACTTCGATAGAAACATTACCTGCTTCTACCATGTTGTAAGATATTGTAGTTGTTGGGTTGAATGGATTTGGATAGTTCTGACCCAAAAGTTCTAGAGTAGGTGTTACTGTTATATCATCAGAAGAAACACTCTCTTCAAAGTTGATATCGATAGCAGCATATCGAAGTGAGCTACTTGTTAATGTACCACCGTTAGTAGTTTGACCTGCAGCTGAACCGTAATCTGTATCATCCATAAATACGAAATGAAGTTTTGCATGACGGTTACCAGGCACATTGCTGAGAATCTCAAGTTCATCACCAAGAGAAATATTTACTGGGATCATACCTTCAAATTCCGGTGCATAATTACCTTCAAAATGACCCGCAGGATCTACAACTGCATCAAGTGGATTTGCATTGATGTATCTGATATCTGACCAGGTTGCACCACCATTTCCAGAAATACTGATAGCGATCTCAGGCTGATCTACCCAACCTTCATATCCTTCTTCTTCATAATAGGCAGCCTGAAGCTTTGCACCATCATACCATACAAGCACAACCCAATCTCCATTTGCAACCATTTTACAATTACTTTCATGGAAATAAGCATCCTGCCATCCACCATCTGAATTAAAGAACCAGCTGGGACAACTCATTGCTAATACGGGTTCACCATCTTCATAGTATTCATCAACTTCACCATCTTCATCAAGGTCAAAAGCGATGGCCATAACCTCATCAGCAGGATCAACACCCTGAATATCTAGATCATAAAAGTCAAACTCATGTGTAATTGTATCAAATGAGAATATTTTTGGATATTGATATGCCGCCATGTAAAGTTGACCATCAATATTTTCTTGTGAGTTATAGTTCATACCACTCATCCACACAACTTTTGAATTATCAGCTGTGAATACACCATTATAATGACTAAGGTCGTTTGAAGGAACTATAAACATTTCAGAAGGAGTTGTTCCATCATCATTATACCATAAGTATGTTACACCATCTTCATATAATGGATTAACTAATGGTTGTTTAATATCTTGAACATATTTCGTAAATGTTTCACCATAATTATCACTATACATTGCTAAAAGGGAATCACCGACAGCTCCAAAGAAAACAACTTGTCCATCATCTTCACTCACTATCAAGTCTTTATTTACACGATCAATATTATTATAGTGCATGTCATCGAAATATGGGAATGTTTGTACTGTCCAATCAAGATCTGATGTTTGCATTAAATCTACATCTGTAAAATCTGCATACAGATAAAGACTATTATAGTTACCATTGCCACCTGAGTTAAATGTAAAGTTGTTTCCATAAGCATGAACTCTTCTAGAGCCAGCTACTGGAGATGGTCCGATCCAAAGTTGTGGCCAGATAAATTCATCATCTGCCGCATTTGTAAATGGTTCACTCATTTCCGGATTATCAAATAGAATAAATGGAGCTCTCCAACTACCTGGTGTACCTGTGATATGGAATATAGCATAAGACATATGACTGTCATAGCTTCCATCCGGTTCTGTTACTGAGTGCCAAGCCACAAATGGGTCACCTGTATAAGGATCGATCGCCAGGGATGTGAATCCTTCACGATTGATCACTGGATTAACTGCATTACTCTCTGCAAGTGTTCCATCAGCATTAATATAGCTGTAATATGCTCTACGGTCTGTACCAATTGCTTGTGTTTCAGAACGCATATAAGTTACATACCATCCATCTGCCGGAAGACCCTGTGGTTGTGAAAGAGCAGGTTGCTTTCTTAAGTTATGCCCGTTGTAACTGAAGGGCATGTAATCATAATACGAACTTGTTAAATAGGTCGTATTCTCACCATCACCATTAGGAATGAATGAATATTCCGGTGCAGGATCTTGATCCCTGGACACACTTCTCATTCCAAAACGCATTGCAGGACTATAGCTGTCCTTTGCAACTTGGGCTGGTTGCATAAAATCTTCAGCTACTAGTGAACACACTAACAAACTTAAGCCCAAAAGAATTAACATCTTTTTCATTTTTTCCTCCATTTTAAAAGATTTCACAATTGATAAAAGCAAATCATGTGCCATTCGTAATTTAGGGAGATATTTAATGAAAATATTATGCGTTATATGTATAGTTTTCAATAAAATAGAAAATTAAGTATTTATAAAAAGAGAAGGGAAATTAGGTTTAAACAAATTTTCTAGAATAGTAATCTGCTGAATTCATTCCGCAATATGTGTGAATTATTTTACAAGATAAGTTCTATTCTATTCCTAAGCATTTCAGTTTTGTATACAGTGTATTTCTATCTATGCCAAGGATCCTGGCAGCTTTAGATTTATTATATTTAGATTCTACCAAGATCCGTTTGATAAGTACACGTTCCATTTCGGCACTTACAATTGCCGTAATATCAGAAATAGATGATCCTTCAGAAGTTATCATTTCATAGTATTTATCCAGAGATTCCTTAAAGGGATTCTTCTGAGTCTGACCAAATTCCAGATCCAGAAAATTGGGAGTAATATGATCTGTTTCCTCAAGTAATACAGCTTTTTTTATCACGTGTTTCAATTCTCGCACATTACCGGGCCATGCATAAGATTCCAAGATACTCATTGCTTTCGGTAAAAATCCTTTAATACTTTTTTCAAGCTCAATATTAGCTTCTTTTAAGAATTGTTCAGCAATTATTGGAATATCATCTTTTCTTTCTTTTAATGTTGGGAGTGAGATTGTGAATTCATTGAGCCTGTGAAACAGGTCATCTCTGAAATTGTATTCCTGAACTGCTTTGATAATATTTATATTTGTAGCTACGATTATTCTCACATCGATATTAATAGGTTCTGTTCCACCAACTTTTGTTATCTTCTTTTCCTGTATTACCCGTAGTATTTTTGCCTGGGCTGAAGGAGGTAGATTCGTGATCTCATCTAAAAAGAGAGTTCCGCCATTTGCAACCTCGAATTTACCTTTTTTTGCTGAAGAAGCTCCGGTGAACGCACCTTTTTGATAACCGAATAATTCACTTTCTACCAATGTATCGGGGATAGCACCACAATCAATTGGAATAAATGCTTTGTTTTTTCTTTTACTTTTCTTATGGATCAAATTAGCGATGACTTCTTTACCTGTACCGCTCTTCCCTTGGATTATTACACTCATATCTGTTGAGGCAACAAGCTCTACCTGCTTCAATATCTGCATAATAGCTATACTGTTCCCCATAGGAATATCTTCACTTTTCTTTTCTTCCAATTGTTGTCGCAGTACTTTTACTTCCTGTTTTAATTCATTTGTATCCAGCGCTTTGCGGATCACTATTTTTAATTCTTCATTTACAAACGGTTTTGTTATATAATCGTATGCACCCAGTTTCATGGTTTCAACGGCAGTCTCCACATCTCCGTATGCAGTTATCATTATCACCAGAATTTCTTTTTCAAACTTTGTGATTTGTTGCAGAACATCAATTCCATTCATTTCCGGTAAACGAATATCCAGAAGAACCAGATCGGGAGATTTTTCAATAATTGCTTTCAAACCATCTTTCCCATTAGTTGCAGAGATTACTTCATATCCTTCATCAGCTAATAAATTTTGCAGGATAATCTGCATATTTTTGTTATCATCTACAATTACTATTTTTGCCATTTACTCTCCATTTATATTGGGATTGGAATTTCTACGATCACTTCCGTTCCAACTTTTTCTTTGCTTTCTATCTGTATACTTCCCTTATGATCTTCAAATATCTGATGGGTCAAACTCAAACCTAATCCTACACCATCTTCACGTGTTGTAAAGAAGGGGTCAAAAACTTTTGAGATATTTTTCTTGGAAATTCCATGCCCAGTGTCTGTACAGTTTACTTTTATCGTATTCTTTATTTGTTCCACATAGAATTTTAATTCTCCACCATTTGGCATTGCATTTATTGCATTCACCGCTAAATTTAAAAATGCTTGCTCCAGCCATTTTGCATCGATAAGAAAATTGGGTAATACACCGCTACTATCTAAACTAACTTTTATATTCTTCTCCTGACAACGAGCATCAATTCTTTTGATTACATTTTTTAGAACTTTGTAAATGGAGCCCTTTTTAAATTTCACATCGCGAGGATTAGCAAAATCCAACAGACCCTTTATAATAGAATTAGCTTTATTTGAATCTTCCTGAATTATTTCAAGGAATTGTTGAACTTCTTTTGGATGTTTAAATTTGCTTAGGCATATCTGAGCAGAAGAACTGATATTTCCCAGCGGATTACGTATCTCGTGCGCAATTCCAGCAGCTAATTCTCCAACTCCTGCCAGACGTTCCGAACGCATTAATTGATTCTGAAGTTCTTTACGTTCCTGAATTTCTTTTGTTAATTTAATATTAGTTTTTTTGAGGTCATGAGTTCTTTCCTCCACCTCTTTTTCTAACTTTATCTTTGCTTTTTTATTTAAATTATAACGATAAAAGAATACAAATCCTATTACCATTAAGATGAAAAGTCCAAATACGAGTAGCAATAATGCCAAATTCTGTTTGTCTGAACGTAATTTGTAAATTTCGTTATCTTTTTGAAGAAGAACGATCTCCTTTTCCTGATCTTCAAGAAGAAGCTCAACCTCATATGTTGTTTGCATACCTGAGATTATTTCCATTCTTTCTTTAGTAAATGTACTGTCTTTAATACTTGAATAAAGTTTGTAATAATGAAGAGAAGTCTCATAATTTTTCTTAATGGAATAAATTTCGGAGATGTTCTCATAGATCTCGATCTGCAGATCTCTAACTTTAATTTCTTCTGCAATTATCAAAGCTCTATTGAAATAATCTAAAGCTTGTGAATATTGTTTTGTCTCTTTAAAAACTGTCGCAATATTGTTAAGTGTTGCTGCAATTCCTTTCTTTCTTCCTATAATTTTGTAGGAATCTAAAGATTCCTGAAGATATTGTAATGCCTGCTCATATTTCTGCTGGTTTTTATAAGCAACTCCAATGTTATTGGAAGCATCGGCTACTCCATTTGGATTGGATATTTCCTTATAGATGTCATGTGAATCAATATAATATTCAATTGCTATATCATATTGCTTCATATCATCATAAATGATTCCGATGTTATTTAGTATTCCGGCAATGCCAAATAGATTTCCAAGTTCTTCTTTCATCTTGAGCGATCTGTGGTAATAATCCAGAGCCTTATCACGCTCACCTATATCATCATAGATCATCCCAATAATCCATAATGTACTGGCAATTCCATCTTTATCCTCGGTCTCTTCATGAATTTTAAGTGCTCGTAGAAGATATTCAATTGCTTTATCATAATTTGTGAGAACACGGAAGATGGATCCAATATTAGCAAGCGTAAGTGCCTGTCCGTATTTATTTTCTATCTCCTGATAAATATGCTCTGATCTTCGGAAATATTCCAACGCTTTATGATAATCAGAAAGTTTTTCATAAACCGTACCAATATAATTTAATGAGCTGGCAATACCAATTTTGTTTCCAATTTCTTCTTCTAATTTTAATGACTCTATATAGTAATCAAGTGCCTGTTCATAGTTATTCAAGCTCTCTTGGACTATTCCCAGGTTATTTAAAGCATTAATGATATCCGTTTTATCTCCGATTTTTTTTCGTATTTCAAGAGATTGAATAAAATGTTCTACTGCGGTATCAAAATCTCCGAGATAATAGTACGCTCCACCAATATTCTTGATCGCCTCAGCTTCACCTCTTTTGTATTTTAATTCCTGGGAAAGCACCAAAGCCCTATTTCCATTCTCAATAGAAAGTTCGGGATCTTCCTGCCAGAAAGCTTTGGATAACTGATTTATTGCATTAATTCTCTCAGTCCCGGTTAATTTCTTTACTTCTGTTTTCAGACTGTCTATCTCTGCCGTTTGGGCAAAAAGTGATAAAAACATAACCATCATTAACAATAACGAAAATATCTTGATCTTCATGATCTGAACCTCTCTAAGAATCTTGCAAAGAACCCTGCAAAGAACCTTGCAAGGAATGATGTCCGTTTAGATAGAAATCCACTGATAACATTTGCAACTTCTTCATTTTGCAGATAACCATAAACCTTATGCGGATTTTTTTGTCCATTATATTCATAAGTGTTATTGATGACAACATCAACCGGTTTGATATTTTGCCTGTTTGGTAAATAGTCATCGGCAAGATCATAATTCAAAGTAATTTTGTCATCCAGATCAGAGAAATTGTACCAACCAGAAGTTAAATTTTCAGGAGTTGGAGGTTTTGCATTAGAATGTATTTTTATGTTCTGCTCCGTTAGTATTTTCTTAATAATCAGTGGAAAACCGAGTGGTGAACCTATTGTAATAAATGTATCGATCTTCAGTTCGGGAACTTCATGAATTAACGTGTCATAGGCAATGATCGAGCCCATAGAGTGCCCAATGATCATTATACGTTTTTGCTTGTGTTTTTGCAAAACTTTAATTAATCTGTTTCTAAATGCTTGCTGAGCAATTTGCTCTTTATCAATTTTACAGAAACCATAGTAATATACATCAAGATCTTGGAACATCCGTCTGATAGTTGAGTCGACAATTTTCTCAATACCGCCAATTCTCTTTTCATGCAAAATTATTTTATCCAAACCCTCTTCAAATGTATCGAGGATCTTTCTTTTTATTTTCGGTTCTTTCTCAGGTGATTCAGCTTTTCTAATTGTGATATATGGATGTTCAATGAAAAGAGGATCTTTGGGATCTAAAATTTCAGGATCGCGGGATTTGGGATATTCAAGATCTGCCCAATAAACTAGTTCAAATTGGAAGTCAGCATCATGATGACCAATATTATTAAGCCCATCAAGAATAGATATTTTCCACCATTTTTCTAAAAGCTCTTTGGGTGGTTTGTTCTTTAATCCATGAATACCAATTATTACATTTTTCATTATGTTATCATAACCGGAATAATATTAACCGCTTTCCCAAGCTGTTTTGCATAATCCAATGTGTACTTTGTCCCTTCACATTCACCATCCCAAAAAGCAATTAGTTCATCACATTCTTCTACGATCAATTTATCACGAATATGCTTTGCCTTGTCACCAAATTTTTTATAGTCGGGTGGGAATTCCAGGAATTCTATTTTATTTTGAATTGCATATTTCTTGGCGAGAGTATCTGTTCCAGGCGCACCACCGCTGATGATCATCTCAATATTGGGAATCTTTCCCAGAGTTGTTGAGAGAAAGGTGAAGTCAGTGAATTTCTTTGTTCCAATTACCGCCAGTTTCATTATGTTATATTTGTTTAATCACGATTTATTATCCAAATAATTAATTTATTTTCATCATATGACGGTGGTCCCATTTTATCTATTGTATATCCTTCAAAAATTGCTAATCTTTTTACCGTAAATCCTTCATTTGTTACATCGGTAATCGTATATGGTTGTCCTACATAATTCAAGCTTACTATAGGTATATTTTCAAAATTTTTACCATTGTTAATTGATCTATCATAAATATCCTTTTCTATATCTTTGAAATCTATATAAATCTCTTCTTTCAGCGTTTTTAAAGATATTTCCACAATATTTCCTTTTTCTGATGCTTGTAGTTTCTGCGATAATAAAACACCGTATTCGTTTCCTAATTGATCTGTTACTTTCTTTAAATCCTGTCCCATGTCTGCAGTTAATTTTTTCACAATATTGGATTGAATGTCCCAGCCAAAGAAAACAAGAACAATTGAAGCTAATACAAGCAAAGCTTTAATGTACAAAATTTCTCGATAAATTGTGTTCTTTTCAATATCCAATTTGTAATTTTTCTGGATTCTAAAAATTGAGTAAAACATTGTAACAATAATCAGGAAAAGAATAATTAAAATTGCAATAAGCATAATTTACTCCTATAATATTTTATTTTATTAACATTTATCCCATGAAATGCAAAGTTTATTTCATTAGGATCATCTTCTTGGTTTGTATTACTTCTCCGTCAACTTTTAATTGGTAGAAGTAGATTCCGGAGCTAACAGGATTGTTATTCTGATCTACCCCTCTCCATGTTACGGAATATTGATTGCTTTTCCCTCGTCCTTCGACAAGCTCAGGATGACACAAGCTCGGGTAAAATGTTTTTACTTTCTGACCTTTGATATTGTAGATATCTAGAGTCACAAACGAGGACGTTTGTGTTACGCTAAAAGAAATTGTGGTTGATGGATTAAAAGGATTCGGATGATTTTGTAATTCATAATTCGTAATTGGTAATTCGTAATTCTCTGCATTTGTGTAATCAGTTAGGAAGTAAGCACCACTTTGAGTACAAGCAAGTATAGATGGAGTATCAATAATTGGGAAATCTACCAGATTCAAAATATGCTGATCTTCCAATCCGATATTCATCATCAATGGATCATTCATCGGGTATTCCCAGAAGCCAACACCTTCTTCTTCCCAACCGGTAAAAATATTATCGTAACAATCTAATGCTAATGAAGAAAGATTGGTATCCAAGAAACAAACATCCCAATTTACTCCCAGATCCTCTGATCTGTAAAGTCCGGAAGAATAAGAATTGCCTGGCATGAATGCATACAATGTTCCATCCGATGAGAACTGAAATCCTTCGACGAAAGTATAGTTATTTGCCAATTGCCAGGAATTGAGATCATAGAAATAGAGATGTGACTGATAACTTGGCGTAGGTTCTTCGCTGACTGTATAATATCCGTTGCAGTGTGGTTCCCAGCAGATTGCTTCTCCCTGCGGTTCCAAAGTATAGGTAACACTGTTATAATCGTTTTGGAGTGTTTCACCTATAGTTTGGTTCTGATGTCGTTTCCAATGATATACATGAGTATAGGTCTTGATAAGGATTTCATCTCCCAGAGGAGATATTTCACCTCCAGTTGCACCGTAATACAAGCCACCGAATAGATCAAGGGCAGGTGGATAATCCAATTCTCCAACTTCTTCCATAATAACAACTATTGATGTGGATTGAGGAAATTCAGCATAATATATGTTATCATGACCTGTTGGTGATGGTTGCATTCTTTTGGAAATAATATAGAGATCATTTGTTAGTGGATCATGCATAAGTGTTTCTGCATCATGATTTCCATCAGGATATTGAACTGAAATGGTTTCAGCACCATAAATTGTTTCATATACAGGTGACTGATTACAACTTACAGTAGGCTCTTCGAAACGATAAATATATTTAGTATCATACTGACTGTCATTATCACCGATATCTCCTATATAAATGTATTGTGAATTATCAGGACCACCGCCAATTGCAATATCTTCCCAATCACGATTTGTAATTCCGTCAATTGCATAAATTCCTAAATGTTCACCAGATGAATTGAGAGCATAAATCACGGGGTCTCCATCGGAATCATTAAACGTCCAGAAAACATTTGCATACATTCTACTGGCAACAAGTCCGGAGGCTTCATCGATCTCATCGAGTTCCAATAAGCCGAGATCTTCCTGAGGTGAAAAATTCGGTGTTTCTGTGTATTGCCAGTTATAAATTGCTTGGTAGTTTTTAAGTACAAAATTTTCATTTTGATTATGCATTGAATAGCATGATCCAATATCGAATGTGTTGTCTCTAATCCAATTTATTCCATTGTAAGAACGGGATAATCCATCTGCAGAACCTAAATAAAATCGGGAATCAAGTGCACTATAATAAAGGAAATGCGGAGCAAAAAACCAATCGATAAGTTCAAAATTATTAGTATTTAAATTAAACCTATAAACACCATCTGAATTTGTTCCATAACCAAAAAGAGTAAGAAGATTTTCATCATCAAGCTTTATAGCATTGAGTGCAATCAGACCGGAATAATCGTATAGTTCCCACACATCATCTGTTCTTATGAGTAATCCGTTTGTACAAAGAATATCGATATTTTCAAACTCAAAATTGGCATTGTAAATTGTATAATCAAGCGGACAATATTCGTTCCATTCGTATGCTGTAAGGATTGTGACTAATAAAATAATTAACATTATAGAAACTGATTTCATAATACACCTCCAGAAATCTATAATTGTTACTCAAAGTAGTTCTTCTTTTCCATCCTTTTTCAATTTTTCTACGATATTCTTTACATCTTCACTACGATCTTTTTTAGTAATTAGAAGTGCATCTTCACTTTCTACAACAACCAGATCATCAATTCCAATGAGGGCAACAAACTTCTTTGAATTTATATAGTTATTATTGCTGTCAATCGCTTCGTATTCACAATTTATTACGTTATTATTTTCATCTTTATCAGAAATATCATAAAGTGCTTTCCAGCTGCCAACGTCACTCCAGCCATAATCTACAGGAATCACAATTCTCTTCTCTGCTTGTTCCATAATTCCAATATCAACCGGAATCTTTGGCATTAGAGCATATTCGGAAGAAATATCAGCAGAGAGTCCATCTTCATCCCATCTGGCATCTATTTTTTTCAATATTTGTGCAACTTTAGGAAGATACTCTTTGTAAGCATCGAGGATAGTTTCGATCTTCCACATGAACATACCGCTATTCCAAAAGAAATTACCGGAATTTAAGAATTGTTCAGCAGTTTCCAAATCCGGTTTTTCTTTGAATTGAACTACAGAGAATTTCTGATCATCAATTTTATCACCGGCTTCAATATAGCCATATCCGGTAGCAGGATAGTTCGGCTTTATTCCAAAAGTAACAAGATTATCTTTATCAGCAGCAGCAGCACCAATTTCCAGAGACGCCACAAAATCATCGTTGAGAGCAATTAGATGGTCAGCCGGCAATACGATCATCTTTTCGTTTTTGTTGTGCTTACGAGCAAGATATTGAGCACTGAGAGCAATACAGGGTGCAGTGTTCATGCCAAAAGGTTCAATAATTATATTCTCTTGTGGAAGACAGGGCAAATGTTTACTGGTAAGATCCGCTTGAGAACCTGCCGTAACAATGTAAATATCTTCAATTTTAATTTTAGTATGAAGACGTTTAACTGTCATTTGAAGCATTGAGTCTTCTGAAATGATATTCAGGAATTGTTTCGGATTAGTTTTTCTACTTAGAGGCCAGAAACGAGTTCCGATACCACCTGCCATGATAAGCGCAATCATAATATCCTCCAAAGAATAATATAATCTTTATTTTGTATATTAGTTTATTTATTACTACGCGTGTCGATAATGCTTGTATCTTCCGGTAAAGTCAAATCAAAAATTTTGCTTGGTAGTGTCTTATTGATCTGAATATCTGAGAATTTGTAAATAACAAAATTTTTATTTTTATCTACAATATTAAATTCTGTGACTATGTTATTTGAAATTGTAATTATTATTTTCTCTTCTTGTGGGGTAAGCAATTTGATTTTGACTGTGTCATTAAATTGGGCAATAAATTCTTTTTTTGATACATCCCAATAATGTGAAATAAGCATATCGGGTCTTAATTCTATTTCGATCTTATCAGAAATAATTGCCTGTCCGGAAACAGGATCGTACATCATCATAGAATTATTATTGATTAGAAGTTTTTGTCCAACCGGAACGGAATAATCCATTAGAAGGTTTTCTTTATCATAATATAATTTCCCTTCTGAATTTTTGTAAATATCGATCTCTTTCCAATAATTATCTTGCACAAAGGAAGTTTCGTAAGTTCTTATAGTAGAATAAGTTAATAGTACTTGCTCGTATATTGTTTCCAAAGCTTTCTCATTAGCAATTAATAAGGCTGGAAACAGAAGGAAAAGTAATATTTTATTCAGATAAGTAACCATATATCTTCATATCCTCCTCAGATGCCAGAACTTCTCTGGATTTACTTCCTACATGCGGACCCACAATACCTGCTTGCTCCATCATATCGATAAGTCTACCGGCACGTGCATATCCTATCTTGAAATGTCTTTGCAGCATAGAGACCGATGCAGAACCAGCGGAAACAATCGCTACTGCAGCTTCAGGGAAAAGCTCATCGTCATAATCAAAACTTCCCTGGAAAACATCTTTATCATTAATTATCTTTATTTGTTGTTCAGGCTTAGGTTGAGTAAGAAGATATTTTGTTATATCGAGAATTTCTGAAGGTTCGATGTAAGCCCCATGTATCCTTTGCATTCCACCAACACCTGTTGAACTGTAAAGACTATCACCATCCCCCAATAATTTATCAGCACCATTGGCATCAAGAATAACTCTGGAATCAATTTTAGTAGGAACCTTAAAAGCTATTCGTGAAGGAATATTAGCTTTAATAATTCCGGTAAGGACCTGCGTTGAGGGACGCTGTGTAGCAAGGATAAGATGAATTCCAATTGCTCTTGCCATTTGAGCTAATCTCGTTATCAGTCTTTCTACATCTTTACCTATTGTCATGATGAGGTCTGCAAGTTCATCTACAATGATAATAATATAAGGAATTGGTTTATCAACAGTTTCAGATTCGTCTGTTTTTTTATTCTTTTTTAGTGTCTCGTTCACTTGTTTGTTATAGGAAGCAATATTTTTAACTTTATGTTTTTGTAGAAGTTCATAGCGTCTTTCCATTTCGGAGACACTCCATTGCAAAACCTTAAGCGCATTGTCATTATCGGTTACAACATTTTGTATCAAATGTGGAATTCCCTCATAAATTGATAACTCAATTCTTTTGGGATCGATCAGGATAAAGCGTATTTCTTCCGGCTTCATACGGAATATAATACTATTAATAATTGTATTTATGCACACACTCTTCCCTGTTCCTGTTGCTCCGGCAATAAGCAAGTGAGGCATTGCAGCAAGATCCGCAATCACCGGATGCCCGGCAATATCCTTTCCAAGACCTAAAGCTATATTTCCCTCAAATGACCTCATTTCATCAGATTCAAGGATATCTTTTAAATATATTGTATCTCGGCTGGAGTTTGGAATTTCAATCCCAACTAGACCGCGACCTGGAATTGGAGCTTGAATACGAATGCTTTTTGCTTTGATAGCTAACGCCAGATCATCGGATAAGGCATGGAATTTATTCACTTTAACGCCCGGTGCCGGCTCAATCTCATATTGTGTAATGATCGGTCCGATATTTACATTTTTAACTTCAGCACTAACACCGAATTCTGCGAGTTTATTAATAAGTATTCGACTTATATTATTAATATTTCTTTGAATTTCATCTCTATCTTCCTTAGAAGGCTGTACACTTGAAAGGAATCGAACAGCATCGGGTATGGCATATTCTATTAGTGAATTGCTGATTTCATCTTTATTTTGAGTCATTTTTTGTGGAGGAATAATTGGTTTTTTGAATTCTTCTTGTTTTTCTCTTTTAGATACATGATCTGTGATCTTTGGAGTTTTAATCTTTTTTTGTTTTTTGTGTTTCTTTAATCTTATGATTTTTTCTTTCTTTGGTTTTTTAGAAAAAAGAAATGTAAATATTGCTTTTATTCCCCTGCCTATCTTTACTGCAATAAACACAAAGAACTTTTGAATATTTTCCAAATCAAAAATGAAGATCAGGGAGATCAATACCACTGCTGCTGAGATAATTCCAGTTCCTGTGCGATCAAAGATGTTTTCTAGAAAACTGTAGAATTTCCAAGGAGCTATTCCCGCAGCATCAAGATTATTTGGGTTTATTGCAAATGAGCCTATATTTGCGAAGAAAGCAAATACAATAAAACTGATAACGCGTGAATAAGGGTGTCTTTCTTTTTTGAGGAAGATCATGAAGAAACCTAGAAAAAAGCTTCCAATAAGTAACGAAATACTAAAGAACTTACCGAAAATTGTTGCAAACCAAAAGGCAAAAAAAGCACCAAATGGTCCAATTGGATTTGAAACTGCTGGAAAATCTAATTTTATAAACTTAAAAAAATTCATGTTAGCTTTTTGCAAAATTTGATAATCTAGTACTATATCCATAAGTGGTACAGCAATTGATACAAGAAACAATACTGAAAAAAGTAAGATTATAACACCAAAAAATATTTGAATAAATTTCTTCTTATCCATTTTATCCATTTTCACCCCATTTAGATTCTCATTTGAAAACATTACTGACTACCAATTATGAGAATTAACCCTATACGCTAAACCTGATATTTAAAATATCTCCATCTTGAACAATATATTTTTTTCCTTCAAGTCTAAATAATCCTTTTTCTCTCACAACTTTTTCGCTACCACACTGTAAAAGATCATCATAAGAAAAACACTCTGCACGAATAAATCCTCGCGCCAGATCTGTGTGGATCTTACCGGCAGCTTCTACAGCATCATCACCTTTTGTGATCGTCCAAGCTCGAACTTCATCTTCACCCACCGTAAAAAAACTGCAATATCCAAGAAGTTCATAAGAAAATTTAGTAAGCCGATCTTTAGCAGATTCACTAATATTCATATCCTGCATAAATTCAGCTGCTTCATCTTTATCTAAATTATTCAATTCCATCTCAAATGTACCAGCAAATTCAATAACTTTATATGTTTTTTGTAATTCATTTATTGCAGGTTCAGAATTGCCAAAATTGTCTTCATCAGAATTTAATATTATCATCAAAGGCTTCTGTGTAATAAATTGGAAGCCTCGAACAGCCTTCTCTTCATCACTGGCTAGAGAAAGTGTACGAATTGCATTTGAATCTTCAAGATGCGCAATTATCTTTAACAACGCTTTTTCTTCTATCTGCAACAAAGTATCTTTTATCCCTCTTTTTTTACTTAATTCTACCTTTTCAAGTCTTTTTTCAGCAATTATTAAATCTGAGATAATCATATCAGATTCTATTGAATCAACATCAGTAACAGGATTAGGCGCATCTCCCGAAGTTGGGTCATCAAAATTACGAACAACCAATGCCAGTGCATCAGCAGTTTTAACTAATCCCATCCCAGTACCGCTGAATGAATCATTCTTAGCCTTATTCCCAGTAAGTCCTACAAAATCGATATATTCTATTGTTGCAAAAATTGTTTTTTTGGGATTGTACATTTCTGACAATTTTTCCACTCTCTCATCTTCAACCTGAACAATTCCATGATTTGGCTCTATTTTCTGTGAGGAGTAGGAAGTCACTTCAGCATCCAATCCAGTAAGCGTATTAAATATTGTTGTTTTTCCTGAATTTTGCAAACCTATTAATCCAATTTTCATTTTATTTCCTTTTCGTATTGGTTTTACTCGTATTTAGCAAAGATATAATTTCTGAGGGCTTTAGCATACGCCACATTCCTAAAGGAAGTTTGTTTAATTTCACATTCCCAATCTGTAATCTTTTTAACTCCAGCACTTCAGAACCTACACTTTTAAGCATATAACGGATTTGTCTTTTTCTTCCTTCGAAGATAGTGATCTTTAGGGTCGTTGTGTTATTTTTTACACTATTAACAAAAACTATTGCAGGTTTTGTAATTTTCCCATTTAGCATAATTCCCTTTCTGAGTTTTTCAATATTATCATCAGAGATTTTACCCTTGATCTTAACTTTATACAATTTTTGCAGTTTATATTTAGGGTGTATTATCTTTTCTGCAAAACCACCATCATTGGTGAGAAGCAGAAGACCTTCCGACATATAGTCCAATCTACCTATATAAAATAGATTAGTACCAAAATCGGGTAAGAGGTCATAAATAAGCCTTCTATCGAAATCATCTTTTTTTGAGACTAGATATTTCTTAGGTTTATTCAGCATCAAATAGATGTTCTCTTTTGGGGGAATTATTTCCTTGCCTTCATATTTAATGACATCCGTATTCGGATCAATTTGCATAGAAAGATTCATTTCAACTTTACCATTTACCAATATTTTACCATCTAATATCAGCTTTTCAACCGATCTTCGAGATCCTAGATTACATTGTGCTAAAAATTTATTAATTCTTACCATTCTTCTAAAGTGTTTTTCATTATTGTATCGAAAAGTTTGCTTGTTATCTCTTCCTGTGCATCTTCTTCACTTTTGAATATACTATTTTCATCAGAAAGTGAATATCGCTCTGATTGCATTAATGAGCCATTCTGCCATATTACTTGATTTTTCTTGAGATCAGTAAATGTTATGTCAAAAAGGACTCTAACCTCATATTCATCTATTGAAGAACCTGAATAAGAAACAATTTTATTAGTGTAATCCAGGATACGACATTCTAATTGACAGTCGGGAGACATTCCAACTAATTTAAGGCGACCATCCAATTGATAGTTATCTACAAGTGAATTAAAAACCATATCCCTAAGATCATAATTACTAGTTTGGTTCTCTACAGGTAAAACCTGAATCGTCTTTAGATGCGGATAACCTGTAGTATAGACGGAATAGCTACAGCTTATGATCAGCAAACCTACGAACATTATTATTTTATATTTCATGAATTTAGCAATCTTTCAATAGTTTATCTGTCAAGAAAATACTCTCTAATACTTGACAGATATATTTATAATCAAGATAAGAGTTTCAATAAAAAAATAAATAAAAGGAATTATTTATGGCGAAAGAGTTTTTAACATTACGACAAGCTGCTGCATACTTAAAAGTTACCGATTCTGTTATTAAAGAGATGACAAAGAGCAAAGTGTTTTCTGCAAAGAAAGTGGGCAACACTTATAAAATTGAGAAAGCAGAGGTGGATGAGTGGCTTGCAAACCTCAACGAAAGAGAAGTCGAGCATTTAGCACTTAAAAGATCAGTATGTAAATTTTCTGATTATTTTAAACCAAAATTTATCTATCTAGATTTCGCAGCTGATAATAAATATGAAGCTATTGGTGAAATGTCTAAAAAAGCTAAGGATCTTAAAATTGTTCGTGATCATCGATGGCTTTACCAAGTGGTTGTTGCCAGAGAAGAATTAGTTTCAACTGCAATTGGAAAAGGTGTAGCATTGTTGCATCCAAGACACTTACATCCTTCTAAAATTAAAAAGCCCAGCATTATCTTTGGAAGATCATCTGAGGGTATTGAGTTTGATGCAATTGACAATAAACCAGTGAATCTCTTTTTCATGTTATTGTTGCATGACGACATTCAGCATCTCTTTTCGATTTCTTATATTTCTAAATTATTAATGAGCGAAGAGATCTTAGAAACGCTTAGCAATGCTAAATCCGAAGAGGAAATAGTTACAGTTTTAACAAAAAGTGTATTAAAATAAGTTCATGGTTTCACGTGAAACATTAATCCAGATTATCAAACTCTCTTATCCATCTGAGAGTTTGATAATATCTATTTGATGCATTCCAAAGTATATATCCATCAGAATTAGAATCAATAACCGCCTGAATTTGACCGGCAATATAATCATATCCATAATTAACTTTCCATGAATTGGATTGGATATAAGGGATAACCCTACACTTACTATCTGCATATTTTTTTGACAGAGCACTTCCCTTATAGACGATAAAATAGGGCTCGTTGTACAAGTTTTCTCTGAATCCAAAATCTTTAGCAAAATGTGATGAATAAACCATTGGATGAATTGCATCAAGATATTTAGTCATCTTTTTAATATCTTGTCCGGTTGCATTAATGTCGGCAGATCTCTGCCATGCTACAATGGCAAATACATCAGCTGTTAATGTGACATCATATTTATCGCATATTCTTTTTGCTCTTGAAACAAAATCCATAATAATATCTGCTTTCTGTCTTAAAATATAAGTTGAATCACTTTTGGCTTTTAGCGAATCTTCTTTTTGAAATGCAAAAACAGCATCTGAAATTTTTCCTTGAGTTGGAAATCGGACATAATCCATTTGAATTTCATCTACACCTTTTTTCGCGATTACATCAATAATATCTAAAAGAGTGTTTTGAACTTGAGAATTTGATGAATCTAACCAGGAAGCTTTTTTTCTTTTACTTTCTTTCCAAACGCCGCCGTTAATATTTTCAGGTCTTAATATCGAATCTCGCTGTGCAGTTAGCTGATCATGGAACATTACTACCCGAGCAACGGCTCTCATATTTCGCTTATGAGCGGCTTTAACCACCTTATTAATGTTAACAATCGGTTTAATATTTTCGCTCGTCAGGAAGCCTGTTTGCTGCATTCTAAGAAAAACGTGCCCGTTCATATTCTTAATATCAAAAATTAAGGTGTTTATCCCTGCAGCTTCAGCACTATCTAATACTGCATGAAATTTCGGTGTGTTAATAGTATATGCCGTCAAATATATACCTTTTGTAAATTTTTCATACTGTATTTTTTTTGTAATGTCGTGTTTAGGTTGTTCTATTTTAATTTTTTGTTTTTCTGGTTTAGCTACTTTTTCCAATGTGTCGGTCTTTACAATTTTCGATTCAACATCATTTTTAATTTCGTTATCTTTTTTCTCGGTACAAGAAATTGAAAATATAAGTAAAAAAAACAGGACGTATTTGATCTTCATTATTTTATCCTAATACTCTTATTAAAAAAAAGGGTGACTAAGGCCACCCCTAAATTTCTTAATCTGATTTCAATTCCAACCGGACCAGAGCTTTTTTCAATGAAGCCTCTACACGCCTGAAATTTATATTTTCTTTTGAACTTTTTAATCGTTCTTCTGCACGTTCTTTTGATGCTTTAGCACGTGCAATATCTATTTCATCTTTCCTTTCAATAGTATCACAAACAATTTTTATAACATTATTTTCCACCGTAACAAACCCATCGTGGATTGCATATTCATCGCATGTTTCATTTTGGAAAAGCTGAAGAACACCTGTTCTGATCTTAGTAATGAACGGTGTGTGATCTAAAGATATCCCAAAATCACCATCTATACCAGGAACGATTACATGGTCATATTCTTTATCTATCCTAATCTGAGTTGGTTGAATTACTTTAATGTGGATTTTACTCATCTTTTAAACTATTTCCCTTTCTTTAAATTTTGCATTTTTTCTTCAGCAGATTCTATATTTCCTACATATAAGAAGGCCTGCTCTGGCCATGTGTCACACTCTCCATCAAGAATTGCCTTGAAGCTGGAAATTGTCTCTTTTAGAGGCACATAAACTCCGGATGTATTAATAAATTGTTCTGCTACAAAGAATGGCTGAGAGAAGAATCTCTCTAGTTTACGTGCCCTGCTTACGACAATTTTATCCTCTTCGGAAAGCTCGTCCATTCCAAGAATCGCGATAATATCTTGAAGATCTTTATATTTTTGGATCACTCTCTGCGTTTCACGTGCAACCTTGTAATGCTCTTCACCAATAATTTGTGGATCCATAATTCTACTTGTTGAGTCAAGAGGATCAACGGCAGGATAGATACCAAGTTCCACAATTCTTCTAGAAAGCACTGTTGTCGCATCAAGATGAGCAAAGGTTGTAGCTGGAGCCGGGTCTGTTAAGTCATCAGCTGGTACATACACCGCTTGGATTGATGTAATTGAACCGTCTTTTGTAGAGGTAATTCTCTCTTGAAGATTACCCATTTCTGTTGCCAATGTGGGTTGATAACCAACAGCTGATGGCATCCTTCCCAAAAGAGCAGAAACTTCTGAACCTGCCTGCGTGAAACGGAAAATATTATCGATAAACAAAAGCACATCTTTCTTGGCTACATCTCTAAAATATTCCGCAATACTAAGTCCGGTAAGCCCAACCCTCTGCCGGGCCCCCGGTGGTTCATTCATTTGACCGAATACTAGTGCTGTTTTTTCTATAACGCCTGATTCTTTCATTTCCAACCAAAGGTCATTTCCTTCTCTGGTTCTCTCGCCCACACCAGAAAACACAGAATAGCCTCCATGCTCAATTGCAATATTTCTTATAAGTTCTTGGATAAGAACTGTTTTTCCAACACCGGCACCACCAAATAATCCGATCTTTCCACCTTTTGAATAAGGCTCAATAAGGTCAATTACCTTAATCCCTGTTTCAAGAATTTCCTCTTCGGTTGAAAGATTCTCAAATAATGGAGCCTGACGATGAATTGGATATTTTTCTTTTGCTTTAACGGGTCCACCACCATCGATTGGTTCACCAATCACATTGATCATTCTACCAAGAACTTCTTCACCCACGGGAACCATTATTGGCTCTGTTGTATCTATAACTTTTGTATTTCTAACCAAGCCGTCTGTTGAATCCATTGACACAGTTCTAACCTTATTTTCACCAAGATGCATTTGGACTTCCAGAACAAGATCTGAGCTTTCCTTTCTTTTAATCCTAAGTGCATTATGAATTGCCGGCAGATGACCTTCTGGGAACTCCACATCTACGGTGGGCCCAATAACTTGTATAACTTTTCCTTCTACCATATATACCTCTTATATTCTAATAACTTTTTTCTATTACTGCTGGATAGCTTCCGCTCCAGAAGATATTTCTATTATCTCTGTTGTGATCGCAGCCTGTCTTGCCCTATTGTAGTTAAGAGTAAGTTTACTAATTAATTCAATAGCATTCTCAGTTGCAGAATCCATTGCGGTCATTCTGGCACCTTGCTCTGCTGCAGATGATTCTAACATTATTCTCCAAATATCAACATGAATATATTTTCTTCCAAGTTCATAAATTATTGTATCTTCATCTGGTTCGTAAATGAAATCTAGTTTAGAACTTTCTTCAGATTCAACAGGAATGATAGGCAAGAGCTGTTTTACTACAATGTCCTGCTGGATCGCAGATTTGAATTCATTATAAATAATATTGATCTGATCATAATTTTCATCTAAAAATAAACTTAATATTTTTTCTGCTACATCTGCAGAAACGCCAAAATTCATTTCATTGAAAAGATTTATATAATGTTCAGTTACATTTGTAGAATGCTTTCTAAAATAATCATATCCTTTTTTTCCTATGCAGATCAGATCAGCATCAGGATTTTTCTTAAGATTTACAATTGCTTCTTTTATTATATGTGTATTAAAAGAACCACAAAGACCTCTATCGGAAGTTACAACAACATAAGCTGTTTTTCCTTTGCCTGATATTTCTGCTAATAATGGATGATCAGAAGAAATATTTTTATTCTTTAATGTTCGAAGCATGTCATTAATATGATCTGCATACGGCCTGGCATTAATGATATTATCCTGAGCTTTACGCAACTTGGATGCAGCTACCATTTTCATGGCATTTGTGATCTGCTTTGTGCTCTTAACACTTTCAATCCGTGTCTTGATCTCTCTTAAATTTGCCATAATTACCTAAAATTTTGATAACACTTTTTCACAAATTTTATGCATTGAATCTTTTGTTGTATCAGTCAGTTTATCTTTGATCATATTTTTCATGAATTCTTTATATTCGGAATCTAATGTTGAATAAAGTTCTTCTTCAACTTTCTGTACATCTTCCACTTCAATCTCATCCAGGTAGCCTTCATTTGCCATAAATATAATGAAGGTCTGCTTAGCTACAGAGAGCGGTGAATATTGTGCTTGCTTTAGAATTTCGATCAATCGTTTACCTCGTGTAAGCTGATCTTGAGTTGCCTTATCGAGGTCAGATCCAAATTTTGCAAAAGCTTCAAGTTCTGTATATTGAGCTAGTGTAACACGTAGCTGTCCGGTAACACTCTTCATTACTTTTTTTTGTGCACTTCCACCCACTCGTGAAACCGAAAGTCCGGCATTAATTGCAGGACGAATACCTGAGTAGAACAAGTGATTGCTTAGGAATATCTGACCATCAGTAATTGAAATGACATTCGTTGGAATATATGCTGTTAGGTCGTCTGCCTGTGTTTCGATAATAGGAAGAGCAGTAAGTGATCCTCCGCCAAGTTCATCGTTAAGTTTAGAAGCTCTTTCCAATA
>JAGLPW010000024.1 GCA_023137125.1 Candidatus Cloacimonadota bacterium
AACTGATAAAACGAAAAATAAAAGTTGTGGAAAGCAACCCGTTCCCGCAAACTGACAAACCAATGACAGCAAGCGAGAAGAAGGAATGGGAAAAAGAAAAGCAGCAACGAAAAAACGAGTTCTTTACCGCAAAAAGAGAAAGAGAAGCAAAGCGAAAAGCTTTCAAGGCTTCGCGGAAGAGATATTAAGCCGCTGATCAACGCAGATAGGTGCGGATAATAAATTCAAACTTTACACAATCCGGGACCGATCGACGGAATTATCGGAAGTTTAACTTATAAAGCTTTGAAATCTTATCAGAAGGAAAAAAGATTAGCAGTCGGAAGTATTACTTATGAAACTCTTAAAAGTTTAGGAGTAAATCTGTAATCAACAGAACGTTATTCTGAATATCTCAAGAGTGCACAAAATTTGTGCACTCTTTTTTTCAGATCTATTACCCTTTGCGTATTTGCACTTCAGCAGTAATTTCTTTTTTCTTCGTGCATTAGTGTCTTCGTGGCTAAATCCATGGCTTTTACTCGTGTGAGATAGCCTCAACAGGACAATTTACTTCTGCTTCTAAAGCACCTTCCTGCAGTTCTTCCGGAACGGGATTTAATTTCACCGTAGATATATCATCAACCAATTCAAAAACTTCAGGGCAGCTTCCTTCACACGCTCCGCAACCAATACATAATTCTTCATCTACTTTAAATTTCATACGTCCTCCTCTGAGAATATTTAGCTTTTTAAAGATTATAAGGGCAGAACTATGTTCTGCCCCTACAAATATGTTTTTTAGTGTTTTCTTACCTTAGCGGTAAATTATTAACCTTCTATCATCTTCTCAATATCACCTTCAACTGTACCGATTGGTTTAATACCGAAATTTTCGACCAGAACTTTTGCCACATTTGGTGATAAGAAAGCTGGAAGTGTTGGTCCAAGATGGATATCTTTCACACCGAGATATAAAAGAGCTAACAAAACTGTTACAGCTTTTTGCTCATACCAGGCAATATTATAAACTATCGGCAGATCATTAATATCTTCAAGTTCAAATACTTCTTTCAGTTTAAGAGCAATTAGCACAAGAGAATAACTATCATTACACTGTCCAGCATCTAGTACACGCGGGATTCCACCAATATCACCAAGATCAAGCTTGTTGTAACGGAATTTTGCGCAACCGGCTGTAAGGATTACAGAATCTTGCGGAAGAGCTTCAGCAAAATCTGTATAATAGTTTCTGCCTTTCTGACGTCCATCGCAACCAGCCATTACTACAAATTTCTTGATAGCACCTGTTTTCACTGCATCTATAACTTTATCTGCAAGTGCAAAAACTTGTTCGTGAGCAAATCCACCCATGATTGAACTAGTTTCGATTTCAGTTGGAGCCGGTAAAGTTTTTGCCAGTTCTATAACTGCCAAGAAATCTTTAGCCTTTCCTTTTTCTGCATCAATAATATGTTTCACACCATCAAAACCTACATTGTTTGTTGTGAAAACGCGATCTTTATAAGAATCTTTGGGAGGAACTAAACAGTTTGTTGTAAGGATTATTGCTCCGTTGAATTTCTCAAATTCTTCTTTTTGCTTCCACCAGGCATTACCATAATTTCCTACAAAATGATCATATTTCTTAAAAGCAGGATAGTAATTTGCAGGTAGCATTTCGCTGTGAGTGTAAACATCCACACCTGTTCCATCTGTTTGTTCCAAAAGTTCTTCCATATCTTTAAGATCATGTCCGGAAATAAGAATTGCAGGATTATTACGAACTCCAATATTCACTTCAGTAATTTCAGGATGTCCATAACTTTCCGTATTTGCTTTATCCAAGAGCGCCATTGCATCAACGCTGAACTTACCTGTTTCCATTACAAGAGCAATGTTTTCTTCAACTGTGAGTTCATCGTTTGTATATGAAACCAATGCTTTTTGGATAAACATATCCAAATTTGTATCTTTAAATCCTAAAGCAGCTGCGTGATCTTTATAGGCAGCTAATCCCTTTAAACCATAAAGAGATAATGCTCTTAACGAACGAACATCTTCGTTTGGAGCATCGATCCTGCCACAAATCTGCTCTGCTTTTGCATCGAGTTCCTCATCATTTTCAGGAATCCAGGTTGCTGTAGCATGAAGTTCTTTTTCGTTCAATTTTCCACCAGCATCAAGATATTCTTTTTTAATTTCATCACGAATTTTTAATGCCTTTTGAATATCATTGTAAAATACTTCTTTTGAAAAATTAGCATTAGTAATTGTTTTAAATAACGATTTTGTAATAAATTCGTTTAACTCTTCATCTTCGATTCCCAATTCTCTTGCTTTTGTACTGTAAATTGAGATTCCTTTTAATAGGTGAACCAAAAGATCCTGATAATGGATCACCTCATCTTTCACACCACAGACACCCATTTTCCCCATACAGGCAATACCACCGGCTGCTTCCTGACATTGATAACAAAACATACTCATTTTGTTAACTCCTTATTTTATTTTTTACAAAATTTACTTAATAATTTATTCCTGCTGCTTGAACATTTACTGGATCAAAAGCATGGCAGGGAGTTACTCCGTAAACCATATTGCATTTTGGACATTTATCTTCAAAATTTTCCATTTCAAAATTTTCTCCACATTCAACACACTTGATATCTAAGGGCATCGGCATTGGTTGCTCGGCAAATCCCATCTGTCTAACTTTATCTACTACCTGTTTCCCATTCTCAAAACTTCCTGCACATCCATCATGCATAATTACTCCTTAGTTTCAACGTCAAGACCGAGATCGAGATTGAGGTCAAGATCAAGACTTAGATTATGAAACTTTTTATTTATTGTTTAATGTTTTTATAATTTTATTCAAAGATTTATTTATCTCTTCGAGTTTTTCGATCAACTTCTCAGTATTTTCAGAATTAAGATAATTAATCCTGTTACTATAAATCAAATGACTTTGAGTTTCGGTTATTGAACCTCTTGCATAATAATAAAAATTAATTTTATCTTTTTTATGATAGCGTCCAAAAGCTTCGGCAATATTTGCAGTTATGCTCAGAGCTGATCTACGGATTTGTGAAGTTAAACTATAATCCTCTTTTTTGGGAAAAGCTTCACTGACTTCAAAGATCTTTACAGCTAAATCCATACTTTCTTGCCAAACAGGCATATCTTGAAATCTCTTAATCATCCTCTCTCCTCAACCTTAACCTTGACCTTAACCTTAGCCTTGACCCTCTATCTTCTCAATAATCTCACCACTTCTCAATTTAGTTCGGTAAGCTAAAAGGATTTTATCCATATCTTCTAAAGTAGAAAGAATTGTTCTTTCCTGATCAGTAGTCTCAATTATTTTATGGATCCCACCATTTTTAATTACAATTCTTTTATTTCCCATTAAAGCCAGAATGGGATCGTGGGTCGCCATCAATACGATTTTATCTTCCGAAATTAAAAGTCTTAAAGCTCGTTTTCTATCGATACCAGCATTTTCGATTTCATCTATCAGGATGATGGGAGATTTACTCAAGATAGCAGTATCTGCGATCATAAGAGCGCGTGATTGCCCACCGCTTAAACTAGTAATAGGTGTATCTGGAGAAAATTTTTCTCCAGCAAGATCGTTTGCCTTATCAATAATCCTTTTAATGATAATTTCTTTGTTTTCCACTAATCGGCTTTCAGCATGAAGTTCTACGAATTCATAAACAGATAAGTCCATTACAAAATTCATATTTTGGGAAAGCTGCGCTACAAGTTTATCAGAAGACGAGAAGCGCCATTTCTTATCGGGAACATCATTATTTATTAGAATCTTGCGCAAGGTGGGAGTATCGCTCTGGGCTACCCATTCAATATCACCTAACAATCTACTTTTCCCTGAACCGGTTGGTCCTACAATACAGATAATTTCACCTTGTTTGATCACCAATTCGTCAAACCTTTCCGCATTCCCTGATTTATCGGTTCCCGGCAGAATTGTTACTGTCATTACGATGTCTTCATCTTTACCTAAAAAGGCGATCATTTGCTCAATGAATTCACCTATCTGAAAGATAAGATTCTCTGCATCTATTGCTCTATTCTCTATTTCATCTTCATCAAATGTTGCAAAATATTCAGGAAGTGTAAGCTCTTCTTTTCCTTCAATTTCCAATCCATTATCATTAAAAAATGCTGTTAGAAACGGGAATTCAGTTAGAAGTTCGGATATCTTTCTATTTGCGATTTCAGTTTTTTCCATGATCTTCCTCTTAATCATCCAACTTCATTTTACGTACATTACCCATCTGATAGCTTTCACCTATTCTGGTTTCGCCTAAACAATAAGAGCAAAGAGCAGATGGCATTGGAAAGCGTAATTCTTTACCTTTTAGTGAAACTATGTGCAAGTCTTCATCGTATAGCAGTGTACTTAATTCAAAACTCCCCTGTCCTGTAAGTCCGTTTATATGCATAATCGCAGCAGCAGGATTTACCGTGTTTACACGACTGGCAAAAACTTCACGTTCTGCTTGAGACACAATGTCACCTTTGGTTATTACCACAATGTCAGCAGATTTCAGCATAGGGCCGATCTTTTTGGGAGTGTTAATTCCACTCAGATTATCGATTACGCAAATGGCTTTGATACCTTTGATGTATGGTGAACAACGATTGCACAATCCGGCTGATTCACTGATCAGGATATCAAACTTATTATCCACTCCCCATTTGGTGATTTCCTCAACATTACTCACAAAATAGTGATCAGGACAGAGTGCACCAGAAAGTCCTTTTTTTACAGGGATACCTGCTTTCTTATATAAAATATCATCATCTGTATAAAGACAGTCGAACTTAGCTACAGCTACTTTCAAACCTCTTTTTTTAAGAGATTCTATCGTCTTTAGAATTACTGAAGTTTTCCCTGAAGAGGGAGGACCTGATACTGTTACCAGATTCATATTTTACTCCTTTGGAGTTGAGTATTGAGGTTGAGATTGAGATTAAGGGAAAGAGTAGTCGCGATATTAGTAACTATAATCATTTTTTGACTACCTTATTCAACCCTTCAATTATTATTTCTATTCCTTTATTAACTTTTTTCATTTCTGTTGTTATCATCTTTATTTCTCCTCAGCCTGGATCTTGACCTTAACCTTAATTATCAATCGATTCGTTGAACAGCTTTTCGCAATGCTTGATCAATTTGCTGATATCGTTAGCATAAATGTAATCCCACTCTAGCCACATAAATTTATTTTGAGCAGGAATATGATTATCAAGATCGGGATGAACACTAGGGAAAAGACCACTGTGAGAAAGAATCTTTCCCACTTCAACAGATGCAAAGAAATCAATTACGGGTTGTAATTTTTCTATTTTCTCTTTTTTAGAAAGCATGAATATAGGGCTTATAATTGCACCGTCTTCCGGCCAGATTGCAGCCATCGGTCCGCCTTCTTTTACCATTTTCGTAAAGAAGTAAGGCATTATAGTTACGATTGGTTTATTCTCTTTCCTGCGATCACTTTTCACCATTTGGGATGGATGCATCGATTCCAATAAACTTCGACCCAATTTCTTCACACCTTCATCTCCATAATGTTTGTGAATGTTAAGTAGAATTCCGTTAAAAAGATCAAAATCTCCAACTGGAAGAGAAACACGTTTTTCGAATTCCGGTTTCAGAATGTCTTTCCAACTTTTTGGAACTTCTCTTCCATCCAACTCTTTTTTATTGATCAAAAATACAGCTGGAACAACACCAATTACTCCATAGTGTCCTTTAGGATCTTTAAGATTTATCTCATCAAAAAGTGAATTGAATTTTTCCAATTTAGTCGTATCGGCAAAAACACCTTGTCTTTTAAATTTTCCGATCATCTCTTCATCAAAGAACATATCGAATCCGGCAGATATGAACAGATCTGGAAGATCTTTAGCGTCGGTTACTCCTTTGATGTTATTCTCCACCCAATCCAGCCCCATAGATGCAGCTTTTAGCTCATGATTAATAATAACATCATGAGAAGTAGAATAATCTTTTACAAAATTGTTGAATTGTTCTAGAAGAGGTATCCGAACCGGACATGGTAGTAGCCCCACAATATTCAAGGCCTCAGCGTCATCCACTTTGGTTGTTGCAGCCAGAGTAGCATCTATATTTGTGTCTTTCTGTTCAATTGCTTCGATAAGCAGATTAGAAAAAATCCTAACATCAAGTTGTTTTAACATCAGAGCCATTTTAAGTGAAATTGATCTAGCAAATTTTTCCCGTTGTTCGGCATCATCCATTTGAGAAAATCCGTTGGATGTAAACACGGGAATAGTTTCCGGATATTTTTCTACTATTTCAAACAAAGTTGAATTTTCATCGAAATATTTCATTTTTCTTCCTTATATTCCGTAAGTTGAATTATTAAACCATTATAGTTTTTGCTGTTGGTTTCGGAAGTTTCATAACCAATACGCGTACATCTTCTTCAGTGTCATTATAAATACAATGTACGATATCTTTGGGGCTTTCAACAATATCATCTTTTGTAACTTCAATCTTTTCTTCCCCAACCAAAATCGTGGGATTTCCTTCTAAAATGTAGAAAGCAACATCTACAGGTGTAATGTGTGCTTTAAGGCTCTCTCCCGTTTTTAAGTGAAGGTGCATGATCAGCGCATGATCTGTATCATAAAGTTTATAAGCATTGATTCCGTGAGGTGTTTGTGCTACTTCTAGATCTTTGTAATTTCTAATTTCCATGGTTTCTCTCCTTTAACGAATTGGCTTGCTTCAGCAAACGATTCCATTTTGCAAATTGGTTTGCCTAAGCAAACACTTTTTTTTATTATTCTTTTTTTGAAAAATCTGATAATTTAATTTGTTTGAATGTATTATAAATATCTGTTGATATCCGATTTAATTCATTGTCGAACATACAACTTTGAAAAACACAATGGATCTTACCGAAAGGGCAAGCTCCTAGTGTTACTTTGCCATCGATGATTTCGTATATTTCCAAAAATGTGATGTCTTCAGCAAGATTATTTAGTTCAAACCCTCCAGCAGGACCGCGCAATGATTTCACTAAACCAGCCTTACTAAGTTTCTGGAAAACTTTAGCCAAATGTGTCTGAGAGGCGTTCAATTCTTCAGCTAGTACTTTTACATTCATTCGCAATGGTTGGTTTTTAGCGATCAACACCAAACCATGTAAAGCCAAAGAAGCAGCTTCTGAAATATTAATCAAATTCGACATATCAACTCCCTTTTTCTATTTAGGTACTTAAATTCCGAAATAGGATTATTTCGTCAAGATTTTTCTATAAATATTAATACTTTTCTAATTATTCAGGGTTGATACGATTTCTATAATTGTATTTTGGATTGAATTTGATTTGTGTGTAAGCGAGTATTCTATAACGGGTGGAAAATCATCTTTAATTATTCTTTGGATGAAACCATTTTCAATAAGATTCTTTAATGAAAGTGATAAACTGCTTGCTGTAATTGTATGTAAATCAGATTTTAATTGATTGAATTGTAAATGTTTATCATTTAACGAATAGAGAATCGGTAAACTCCATTTGTTAAAAAGAAGTTGAGGATTATTGAATGTCTTAATTGATTTTAAGAAAAGAGAACAG
>JAGLPW010000025.1 GCA_023137125.1 Candidatus Cloacimonadota bacterium
TTCAAATAGTATCGCCAAGATCGGAATATTCCGAGAATAACTGCAAAAATCGAGAAATTTCAAATGTTTAATCTTCAGATAAGCCCTGAAAAAGCATAAATGAATTGCCGTCAGGATCAAAGAAAGTTACTAATTTCACGAATTCGTCAATAACGTAAATATCTCCATCGAATTTTACTCCCTTTTCCTCAAGTTGTTTTTTTGCTTTTTCGATGTCCGTAACACCAAATGTCATAGTTACTCCGCCTTTGTTTTCAAACTTTTCTACTTGGGAAAGTCCTAATCTGACTTCCTGAACCGGTGTTTCCATCTCACACCAACCCATTTCTTCCATTTTGTAGATCAGTTTGAAATCCAGATTTTCCTGAAACCATTTTATGGATTTCTCCAAATTTGATACACTCATTGCACACGTAAGTTCTCCTGTAAAACCGAGTTTTTCTTTCATCTCATTCTCCTTTATAGTACGGTAATGATACCAAGTATTAAATACGTACTCTTAAGTCAAGAGAATTTTTCTTAAAGAGATTTTTTAATTGTTCTTATTTTTTTTATGTTTAATCAAATAAAATGGGTTGCACCCATTCTTCTGTTTTGGGTTTAGTAGGTTTGTATGAAGAAAACAAACTGTATTTTTTCTTTAATTCTCTGATTCTATTTTGTAAGTCTGCATGATATTCTTTTGACACGCTTCCTTTATTATAAAGCAACCTATATTTGGACAGCAGTTCAGGATAGTGCTTTTGTAGGAAAGAATAGAATACACCTTTTGATTTTCCATGCAAATGTAATGGCCAAGCTTCTATAGAACCGAGATCATACTCCTTTGTAATTCGAAAAATCTCATCGAGATTCTCCTGATCATCTGTAAGGAATGGAATGATCGGCATTAACAGAACTGATGTATTGCAACCGATGTTTTTGAATTCTCTCAGCATTTTCAATCTTTCAATTGTAGAAGCTGCATTCGGCTCGAGCAATTTTCTTTTTTTCTCATTCAAAGTAGATACAGAGATGATCACCAATACATCCGTAACTTTATTCAGCTCTTTTATTAATTCAATGTCCCGCAAAACCAAAGTA
The DNA here is from genome assembly GCA_023137125.1 of Candidatus Cloacimonadota bacterium. Classification (GTDB taxonomy): domain Bacteria; phylum Cloacimonadota; class Cloacimonadia; order Cloacimonadales; family TCS61; genus Tenebribacter. The sequence goes on from JAGLPW010000025.1 coordinate 1,084, forward strand.
GATTTTGTTACAATAACTAATGGATTTTTATGCATAATAAAAGAATTGAACACACTTGGCATGATCTTGTATTTTGCTTCTGCCGGTTGATAGCAATCGGAAATTCCGCAAACATTTACAGGTAGCTTTTTCCATTTTCTTTTACCGAATTCTTCCGCTAAAATTTGCGATGCATTTGTCTTTACGAAAATATCTTTAAAGAAGCTTGTTTCAAGGGAATTTTCCGTTTCCAAATACCTGTGTGAATATTGAGCGAAACAATATCTGCAATTATGTTCACAGCCACGATAAATATTTGCATCCCAGTTTGTAGAGAAAGTTCTCTCGTGATAATGCAACATCGATTTTGCCGTGATCTCTCGAATCATTTTACTAAATATCCTTACTTATTCCAATTTTGTAGAACCGACCTTGCCGATGTTTAAAAACCTCCGCAAGGTCGTAAAGTCTATTCTTCACATATTTTAAATTTGCTCTTTTTGAAAGCTCTCATTGTCACGATCCTGATAATAATTGCTATCGGTAAAATTGCTAGAGCTGGGATTATTAACGTTTTAGATATCATCTGCTCTACAAAAGTGAATTGATACCAGATCGTTAGGATCATTCCCAACGAAATTCCAAAGAATAGGGTTGCAAAATGTGATAGATAGATCATTGTTTTTGTTTTCATGATTTTTCTCCAGTTATTGAATTTTTAGTACTATTTTTCCTGTAACTCGTCCTGTCTCACTCAAATAATGAGCTTCCTGAATTTGATCGAGAAGAAAGGTTGTATTTATCTGAGGTTTTACTTTACCAGCTTCAATATGTTTTTTTATTTCATTTAGATCATCAGCATTTGGTGAAACCATTACGATCTTAGCTTTTTTGTTTCGGAAAATATTCAGGACAGGATCTATCATCATCGCTGCAGGAGTTACATTGGTTGTTACATAAATTTTACCCGGCTTAAGAATTGCTTTAGATTTTGAGAATGGAATATTTCCGATTGTATCGAATATCAAATCATACTTCACAGAAAGTTTTGTAACGTCTTCCTTTTTATAATCAATTATGTTATCTACTCCAAGACTCTTTGCAAACTCAATATTTTTTGTGCTGCAAACTCCTGCAACTGTGCAACCCAATGCTTTTGCGATCTGAACTGCACTGCTTCCTACTCCACCTGTACATCCGTTTATAAGAACATTGTCTCCTTTTCTTACTTTTCCAATATGAAAAATTGATCTATAAGAAGTGAGAGCCACAAGAGGTATTGAGGCTGCTTCCTCGAAATTAAGGTTCGTTGGCTTCAAAGAAATTGCCCCTGTCTTTACTTTGAGATATTCTGCATAGCTTCCACCTTTCAATCCATCTAACATTCCAAAAACTTCATCACCTTTCTTGAAGTTGTTTACACCACTTCCTATTTCCTCAACTACACCGGCAAAATCCGATCCTAAAACCTGAGGTGGTTTTTTACCTGTCATTATCTTCATCTCACCACGTCTGATCCTTATTTCATACGGATTCACTGAACTTGCCACTACTTTAACTAATACTTCATCATTACTGATCTGTGGTTTAGGAATTTCTTTTAATTTTAAAACTTCAGCCCCACCGTACTTTTCTGTAATTACTACTTTCATTTTTATCTCCTTTTTTTGAATATTAATGTTCGACATCGAACTATTTTGTTAAATTTTTTTTACTTTAGATTTTCATATATTTTTTTCATTCCATTCATCACTGAGTTTTTTTCTTCGTCGGTCATATCTTTAAAAACTGTTGTAATCAGGTTTTCCGAAATTGTAAAAAATATCTCCTCCAATGATTTCCCTTTATTTGTTAAAGAGATCATCTTAATACGATTGTCTTTTTCATCTGTAAGTTTCTCAACATAATCCAGCACTATAAGCTTTTCTACAAGTGTAGTAACAGTATTTTTTTTCCTGTGAATTAGATCTGCTAAATCCTTCATTTTCATAGGACCTTTAAGCATAAGGTTGATGAGAATATCACCGTGAGAAGGTGCTAAACCAACTACTCCAAGTCTTTCTGTTTCTCTAATAATGAATTCGTTTGCCTTCTCTCTTACCCTGGCATTCAGAGCTATAAAATACCCATATTTTTTATCCATGGAGTCAAAAGGTTCGGCGTCGAACTAACTGTCAAGAGAAAAATCTTTTGCTGATTTTTCGTCTTATTATTAAAAGATTGACTTCAATTTTTATCATTTATCAATTTGTTTAATATTATTAGTATTCGAGGGTTTATATGAAATATCTAAGCAAATGCGGTGTATGTTGTTCAACTGATTGTAAAGCATATAAAATTGAATGTGACGGTTGTAATGAACTTGAAGGAAAGGTTGCCTGGGCTAAATTTTATGGTAAAATTCTGTGCCCTATTTATGAATGTGCTGAACAGATGGAGTTCGCATCTTGTAAAGAATGCGGAAAAGCTCCCTGTGAAATTTGGATATCGACCAGAAACCCTGATTTTACTGATAAAGAATTCCAGACAGATATAAATTCACGATTGAAGAATTTTGAGGAACAAGACAACGAATAGTTGATAGAAAAGGGGAAATTATGGTTCTAAGCGATCTAGGTATTTGGGAAATACTCGGCATTATTTCGATAATTAGTCTGATTGTGTCTTGGAGAAAACGAAATGCAATTTGGGGTGGACTAACATTTGGTGCATTCATTGGACTTATTATAGCTATATTTTATGTTTTTTCAGGCAATGGATTCAATTGGAAAATCATTGCAAAAGGAAGTATAATTGGAATATTGTTGGGAGTTTTCGCAGAATTACTTGGAAAAATTGCAGACGGATTTAAAAGAAAAATATCATGACACCTTACTTCGTAGCCTAATCATTCTATTTTTTCAGAAAACTTAATTCTATTGTTTGTTTTGTTCGTTGCTAATCCTCCCTAAAAATCATATCTAACTTTCATAAATAGCATATCATTTTCGTTGTATTGTCCGAAATTTCCTTCTTCCCCCACAAAGATATTTGCCCCTAATTGAACTTCAAATCCATCAGCAAGGTCATAAGCAATTTTCGGTCGCAGAAGAGCATCTTCATTATTTATGCCATAATAGGTGAAAAACTCCAATCGCAGTGTTTCGCGCAGGAAATCTTCCGTAATTAGAAAAGTCATCGTGTTTGAGAATTCATCATTACGGATATCTTCTTCGTAATCCAGAATATATTCCTGAATAAATTGGAAACTTACATTCACGCCAAGCCAATTATGATCGTAACCAACAAGATAATGTGCATAATCTTTTTCTTTTACACCATTTGGGATAAATTCTTCGGGGGCAAATCTCTTCTCAAAATAATACGCCCCTTCCCCACGTACAACTGCTCCACCCACAGCTTTACTGAAACTTGCTCCTGCCAGTGGAAGACGGTGATGTTCCGATTTGACCAGGATAATTGAATCTGGTTGAGCAATTATATGCATCGTCGGATTATCATCCCACATATAAGCTGCCATCAATTCAAAATCTATCGCACTACCCAGGTAGGAATATTTTAAGGCAATTTCACTTTCGGAAAGTTTGTTTTCTACTTCAACATTGGAAAATTCGTAATCTATAAACATCAGTGGATAAGGCATTTCAGGAGCCCAAATTGAGTTTTCTTCCGGAAGCACCGTGGATTCAAAAGTGGGGATCCAAACTGCTTCGAAAGTAGAATTTCCCAGGTAATAATCAAATTTTACTGCATTTGTCCCAATACGGATCTCTTCAAAATCGGGCAGAATAAATTCCGATAGATCGCGAGGTGAAATAATATCTGTAATAAATACACCATCCGCTTTCCCCCATATTATCTGTTGCTTTCCTATCCGTAGATCAAAATTATCAAAATAGATATCCACGTAAGCCTGACGAAGTGAAATATCTAAATTGTCATTAAGAGCATTATAATCGAACACTGGATTAACATAAAGTGCGACATCACCTTTTCCATAATCCAGTTTCCAGTCAAAAGTGTTTTGCAAAACCGAATACTCTCCATCTTGCTCTATTAGTGCTCCCAGATAAGTTCGTACAAATCCATGATGGATTATCTGTGCGTTCAGCATGAAAGCAAAAACTAATATCACTATTATTAAAATTGTTCGTTTCATTTTTTTCTCCTTATTATAGTGCTATTTGCACTTTCCAATCCCTAATTCCTAATCCCTAACTCCTAATCTTACTTACATTCCTCTTTTCATCATTCGTTCAGTGAATTTATTATCAGAAATCCCAGTATCAACTTTCACATTTTTCAATTCCATTTTTGTGGTATGATCTTTTTGAACATTATGCATTTCAGAAATTGTGATAACAAGGTAGTTTTTGATCTTTTCAACTTCTTTCACAGTAAGTATTTTCAGCAGATCTTCGTCTTCATCATAAAATTCTTTTTTCTTACCGATCCATTTATCTTTAATGATCCAGGTAATGGTTTTGGAATACATATATTCCTCTTCTTTGGGAATGCTTTCTACTACATAGCAATCTTCACCATCAATTGTCTCCTCGCGCAAAAAATTATGTGTGTCAGATGATGGATGACGATCTCCAAGATCATCATATGTGAAATCTGAACCCATAAAATAATCGCTCTTACTGTCACTGGAAATTCGCTTCACTTTTTTAAGAGCAGGTAGATAGATCCACTGATCATCATCTTTTCCCACTTTATCATAACTCCAATTCATAAA
>JAGLPW010000026.1 GCA_023137125.1 Candidatus Cloacimonadota bacterium
ATCAAAGCAGCTATAATCAAAGCAATAACAAAGCTGATAAGATTACGATAGATCGCGAATTTCTTTCCCATTGTTTTAATTTCCAATGGTAGAGTTACTATTCCAATCATCGTGAGTGTTGTGATAAATGCAGCCACAGCACTTATGGAAGCACCTTCTGATAGGAATGATCCTGCCAGGGGAAATGCCAACAGTGCCGGTATATGAATTACACTTCCAAATAGAGCGATAGTAATAAACCCAATTACACCATTCTCCTGTCCAAAGAATAGTGCGATCTTATCAGAAAAAAGACCATACATGATCCCAATTAACAAAATTACAGACAAAATTGAGGGAGCGATTTTTACTAATGTTTTTAGGGCGATAAGTAACGACTTCTTTGTTTTCATTTTATCTTTACTGAATGAAATTATCAAAGAGATTATTACCAACCCATTAATTAATATTACTGTTTTCATTATTTTTCCTTTATTTAACCACGGAGCACACGGAGAGCACTAAGAAAATCTCCTCTTCAATCTTCGCAATGCTACGGCCTGACAAGTGTGAGGAGTACGACTTTAGTCGGGAGGTGTGTCCCATTATCTTTTCTCCTTCTATTTCTTTTGTTCGTTTTTGTTCGTTGCAAAAGATCTTTCTTCATTTCTTCATTCCAAAAAATACATTCGTTTTATACAGTAGAAGATACATAATTGTTACAGTTCCTAAAAAACTAGTGAACATATTTAAAGAAACCAAAGCTCCCAAACTTCTATTTGGTGGGAATACGGAGAACAACAGAACCAAAAATCCGGCAATTACCACCGTTGCATTAAAGATAATTGCACGTCCCGAATGGTGCATTGTTCCTTGCATTGTTTTCTGTTTATCTCCGGTCTCTTTTGCATATATTTTGTATCGCTCAATAAAGTGAACTGCATAATCTATCCCGATACCTATCGCAATACTTGAAATGAGAGCTGTAGTTGTGCTGAGTGGAATATTAAGTAGTCCCATCACACCAAAGCCAATAACCGCAGTGATGACAATTGGAACTGAACCGATGAGACCAGCGAAAAGATTCTTAAACATAAGTGAAAGCAGAATAATAATAATGAACAGTGACATAACCAAACTTTTGATCTGTCCTTCTAAAATGAGGTCAGTAAAGATTAGACCTTTGTAGCCGGAACCTGCATAATTCACACTGATGCCAAGTTTTTCAAAATCTTGTCTATATTCATCTACAACTGCAATTGCACTGTTGATAGCTTTAGAATTATCACTTTTCAGTTGGATTGTCATATTAGCTGTTTTGAAATCGTAATCTACTACTTTCCATAAATTCTCAGGATCGCCACTCATTTCATAAAGTAAAAGATATTGAGCATTAAGTTCCTGCGAATCAGGAATGGTGTCAAATTCTTCTTTATCAGCATGCATCACTTTGTTCATACGTTTCATGTAATCTGCCAATGAGAATGAATTACCCACAACAGCTAACCTGTTTTCCACATCATTCTGCAATTTATCGATCAATGTTAAGACGTTCGGAGATTTCATAACATCGTTTTCACTACTTTCAAAAATAACATTCAAATTACTGGTTCCTCCAAAATTTTCGTTGATGAATTTATCGGTAAGAACTATATCACTGTTTTTTTCAAATTTATCCAAAAAACTGGAATTGATCCAAACTTTAGTGATTCCATATAATGAGACTGCAACAATAGCAATAGTAAGAAAGAGTGTAATTACTTTGTATTTAATCACACCTTCAGCAAATTTGTAGGAGAAAGGATTCTTGTTTGTTTTATCATCAACTTGCTTCTTTTGTTTCCTTTTTGGAAAGCCAAATATGAGGATAGCTGCCGGAATAAGAATGAGCGAAAATAACATTGCTGCCATCACGCCAAAGGCAGTGAAAACACCAAAATATTTTATGGGGAATACTTCTGAAGTGAGAAGTGAAATAAATCCTACTGAAGTAGTTACAGAAGTCATCACAACAGGTTTCCACATTCCTTTAAGCATATCTGCAACTGCTTCTTTGCGGCTCGCATCCGGGTTTTTACGCAGGAATAGATCAAGATGACTGTAAAGGTGAATTCCGTCTGCCACCCCAATTGCTATCAACATAACCGGAAGCATTGTGGATACAGCATAGATGGGGATATTTACAGCAGCCATGAGACCAAAAGCCCACACTACACTAAAAACAACTACCAGCATTGTGAAGATAGTATTTTTCACACTTTTCATCACAAGCAGAAGAACTATTATGATCACTAACATAACGATAGGAACCATTTTCTTCATATCTTTAGGACCCAGGTACGCCATCGATCCTTCTACTATAGGAACACCGGCAACATAAAGTTTTTCCGGTCCTTCAAAAGAATGTACAAGTTCTAATATTTGATGATAAAATTCCTGACTAAAAACATCGTCACCAATTTCAGCAATGATAACAGTTACTGTTTCATTCTCCGAAACCAGCCTACCAAAGATCATTTCATTTACTCTTACTTTTTCTGCTATTTCCAGTAATCCTTCATCGGTTGTTGGAACTTTCTTAAAAAATGCTTTTACATCCATTCCATCTTCGGTTCCAATAATATTATCTGCTGTATAAAGCGAGGTTACATCATTCTTATCGATCTCTTTCATTTTGCCTAACTGTTTAGTTAGATCTTTTACTTTTTGCAGAGTTTCGGTTTGATAAATACCATCCGGATTTTCAATTGCTATAATGATGCCATCTTTGATGTTGAATATCTCTTCTGCCTGATCACTATAAACAAAAGCAGGGTGATCTTGGGGCATATATTCATCAAGATCGGTTTCCATTCTGCTATTTTTCTTCATTACCATAAAAAAAGCGACTGAGATGATCAACAAAACCAACATAGTTATTTTGGGAAATCTCAATAACTTATTCAATAATTTTTTCATACTATTTTCTCCTTTAAAGAGTCGGCTATGCGTAAGCAAATCGACTTTAGTTGTTTGTTAATATTCACTAACTTTTAATTTACTTTGCAACAATTAATTTTTTCATGTCTGTGCAAAGCTGTTTACCCTCTGTCTCCAAATTGAAGATCATGCCAGACATACTCCACTGAGTTACTAATAATCTCATCGAACCTATAATTATCCTCACTATACTTAAAGAGCTTACATCCGTACGGATCTCATAATTGTTCTGACCAGATTGCACAACTGTTTCCAGAATCTTGTGGGATTGTTTCATCATATTATTCATCTTTGTTGTCAGA
>JAGLPW010000027.1 GCA_023137125.1 Candidatus Cloacimonadota bacterium
ATTCAGAGAGGGTTGAATGAATATCTCTTTGAAAGGATTGTTTAAAAGAAAAACAGCAGCTATCAGATAAACACAATTACTAACCAGGTTTATCCAATAGGTTTTGATGAAGTAGGGAATAATACTGTAAATCAGTTCAAAGATAAAGAAGCCGATTACCAATAAAGATATAAATTGTGAAAAAGCCGATGCAAAAAGAGGTACAGGAGGTTGATGTAAATTAACTGTCATAAAGAAAATTGTATTGTATTTGGAATAAACAAAAAGGGAGATAACCAAAAGAACTGTTATGATTCCGATTTTTGTTTTGCTTGGTTCATTTAATGGCAATGTTTTTATTTTAAATCTGCTAACAACAAATTGTGGCCAAATGAGATTTATCTCTTTTTCGCTTTGAGTAATCAGATAGAGGACCAAAGCAACAATTCCGAAACTGTAAATCCATGTCGCGGGTGCTTCAGACAACAATTGCATAATTCCTTTAATTCTTATTGAAAAACCCAAAAGGGAGAAATTGAAGGCTACATTGAATGTATATGATATGATCTTCAAACAATATTGTAATGCGAATAGAATCCAAGTATATCGGAAAAGATAATTTTTGTAAGAAGGAGAAATTATCTGAAAGCCTTCAATATACTTCTCTGCTACTTCTTTTGCAGATCCGAATGAATTTATTGTTTTTTGAATATTTTCTTCTGAAATTTCTCCAAAATCTTTTTCGGTTTTCTCAAGAATGTGGCTCTCAATTTCTTCCAGAACTTCTTTTTTCCCTTCATTCAAAATCAAGTAATGGTCTATTTCCTCTAAATGAATCTTTAAATTTCTATCCATTGTTAACCTCCTTCAGTAATTTTGATATAATTCCATCTTGTTTCTGTCTAATACTCAGTAGCTTTTTTCTGATCATTTTTCCTTCCTCAGTGATTTTATAATACTTTTTTGGTCTGTCGTGTTCTACGTCCCAGCGGCTGCTTAACCATCCGTTCTTATCAAGCCTTCGTAAGATTGGGTACAAAGTATTTTCTTCTATAGAATATCCAATTTCTTCAATAAATCTTAGCATCATATAGCCATACATCGGAGTTTCCAAAGCAAGTAAAACCATAATCTGCAAAAAGCCCCTGTTCATTTCAGCTTCAATTTTGTTATCCTGAATTGACATCCCTCTAACCTCCCACTTACTCGCTGACACACAAATGCTGTATGACACACAGTATGTCAAGAAAAAAAAAGACTCATCTTGATATTATCCAGGTGAGTCTTTTGTAATTTTATTATATTCATAGTTCAAACATGAATTAATATCCTAACTTAAACTTCTGACAAAATGAGATTGTAATTAGATTATCATCTCTCAACACGAAAATGTGGTGATAATATTTCTATTTCTGCTTTATTAAAGACGTCAAGAATATGTTTATGAAGTTCAGAATAAATATGATACATCTTGTGAACATCAGTGGTATAGGCATTTAATTCATAGACTACATAAAAATCATCCAGCTTTATCTGTCTAACAAATGCAGGAGTTGAATGATCGACAGATTCAGTTAACAAAGCTGCAGACAAGAGTAACTCATTTACTTTTTTCCATGTCACATCATAACCAATGCTTATAGTTGTGTGTAAGAGAATGCTATGATTTTCTTGCTCTCCACTATAGTTAATGATATGTGAGCTGAGACTTTTTGTATAAGGAATTGAAACAATAATCTTTTTAGCAGTTCGAATTTTGATTGCAAACTGAGACATCTCTATTACTTCTCCGGTCGAGTCCTCAATTTGTACCCAATCCCCTACTTTGCATGGGTTCATGTAAGAGACGACAATACCGGCCATATAATTAGCAATGACTGAGCTTCCTCCAATTGTAATTAAAGCAGCCAAAAAAGTGGCTACGCCCTTAAATGCCAAAGATTCATAACCCGGCATAAGTGGGATGATCATAATCAGCATAAATGCTAAAAGAATAAAATTAATGATTTTGGCAGTTGTTTTTGCCCAAAGCGGTTTAAATGCCAAAATATTTAAGTTCCCATTTTCTATCTCTTTTGCCAATGTTTTAACCAGTTTAAACAGGTAATGGAATATGACAACAGTGATAAGTATCGTGAAAAATTTGGGTAAATAATCAAGCACACTGAAAAAATTAGCTTTAAGTGGTATAAGAACAAAATCGAGCAATTTGGTTACTAATTCTTTGGTCTTGGGAAATAAACTTAGAATGAATAAAAGTGAGAAATTTATACTCAGGAATATGATCAGGATACGTAAAAGATTGATCAAACCAATCACAATAAGTTTTTGTTTACCAAGATTAATAAGTTCAAAAGATTGTATTTTAAGCAAGTTTGATTTGAAACCCAATACTTTATTTTTGAGGTAAGTTGAACCTTTATTTATTAACTTTATTTCAAGTCCTACTATTAGAAAAATAGCTAAACTAATTAAGATGTTTCCTGTATAGTTGCTAAGTATTTGCAAATTAAATTCTTTCATAAAATATAATCCTAAGTTAAATGAATAGCATATTAAATATATGCATTGAGTGACATGTTTCTAATTTATTTGTACAATTATTTCCTATATGCCATGTTGCGTATAGTATGCTGGATTGAGATCTTATTGAATTAAACATTCTTTTTTTTAACATCTTAAAAACTCCTCACTAGTTAAGTAATGTTCACTAAATAAAAAACAATTTTATATAAGTCAAGTTCATTCTCTGGTGATGGCTTGTAATATCTTTTCAAAAGAAAAAGACTCACCTGATAATATTTTTCAAGTAAGTCTTTGAAAATTCTATTTCAATTATTGAACTTTCTTAAGTAACCACACCATATTTTCACCGAGGATCTTCATTGTTCGCACGCCTTCTTCATCGTCGTTAACCTCACCCGGTTGTGATCCTATTCCCATATTCCAATATACCGAACCGGGAACAATCATTTGATTTATAAAGAAGAATTTATTTATCGCATCAAATACATTCACGCTTCCGGCACGACGAACAGCTACAACCGCTGCTCCAATTTTTCTTCTGAATAAATGATCATTTGCAATTCCGACCAGTCCAGCTCGATCTATCAGAGCTTTTATGTTCGAGCTCACATTAGCAAAATACGTAGGTGAGCCAAGGATCACTGCATCAGCTTCATCCATCTTTGTTATTAGTTCATTCATTTCATCCGTTTTAATACTACAACTTTTATCCTTGTTTTGGAAACATTTGTAGCAAGCCATACAACCTTTCAAGTTTTTTCCAGCAAGTTCGATAAGTTCGGTTTCTATTCCTTCTTTTTCCAATTCACCAAACACGATTTTTGTTAGAGCTGCCGTATTTCCACCTTTTCTTGCACTTCCGATAATTGCTAAAACTTTCATTTTGCTTCTCCTTTCTTTTTCGGTACTAATTTCACATTATCTTTATCGAAACATTGTCCTAAATTCTCCCCGATCGTCCAATAACTCATTGGAGAAAATGTCCACAAAATAGGTTTCAGAGTTTCATAATCCAACGCATTATCTTTAACACCATTTTTGTTTACCCATACATTTTTTACTTCGGCAATAAACAATGTATGTGCATTCGGATGCACTTCATCAGCTTCTATTAAACTTACCGAATTCACAACTTCACACTCAAATGAAACTATGCTACCGTCAACCATCGGAGATTTTTCATTATCACCATAAAATACATCGAACACTTCACTTTTGTCGTAATCTTTTCCAGACAACATTCCTACGGCATCAACCTGTGGAATCAAATCCACAGTTGGAATACTAATACTGAAACAATTGTTTTCCATTATAGCTTTGTGGGTCAAATGCTTTTTTTGGATGGATACTCCGAAAAGATACGGATCAATTTCCAAACGTGTAAACCAGGCAGCTGTCATAAAATTTACCTGCTCACCTGCTTTGGTTCCTATCAGTGCTATTGGAAGAGGTGGATCGTAAAATATTGTTTCCACTTTTTCCATTTGGATTTCTTCTGTTTTCTCTGATGCGATTACATTGGAAAAAATAAATATTAACATCAACATAATTGGAATTGTCTTTTTCATTGTTTTCTCTCCCTTTTATTGAACCATGATTTTTGATTTATAAATAATTAATTCCCGTAAGTTTTTCTGAAATTTCCCATAATTTACGGGCGTATTCTTTGTTATGAGAATCTTTGCTTGATTTAACTATTTCAGGGTTACCTTTCATTTCCATAAGTCCGTCGGGTCCGTAATATTCAGCCCCATTAACATTTTCATCAACGCAAGCTCTAATTTCAGGTAAAGCTCCTTGTGGCGGTTCTTGGACCAAAAAAGAAAAGAACCTAAGCATAATTTTCCACATTAGTTTATCTTCTACATGCTGTCCCAAATTTGTATTTGCACCTCCGGGATGAGCTGCTACTGCGATACTGTCGATATTATTCTCTTTGAACATTCGATCCAACTCATAGATAAACAGCAAATTAGCCAGTTTTGAACGACAATATCCTTTCATAGGTGTATAGTCTTTTCCATTTTCAAACAGTAGATTATCAAAATCCATTTTTGCCTGTTTGTATTTATGTCCGGCACTGCTCATACTTACTACTCTTGATTTAGGTGTTGTTTTTATCAAATCCATTAGTAATCCCGTAAGTTTATAATGTCCGAAGTGATTTACTCCCATTTGTCCTTCCAAACCGTCTTTGGTTTTAAAATAAGGTGTTTGCATTATTCCGGCATTGTTGAGCAATACATCTAATCTGCTATGTTTTTGCTGAAATTGTTCTGCAAATTGCTCTATGGAAGCAAAATCTTGCAAATCAAGCTGCATAACTTCAATTTTTCCTTTTACCTTTCCAATTTCCTTTTTAGCTGCTTCACCTTTTTTAACAGATCGACTTGTAAGAATTACTTCCGCTCCTTTTTCTGCAAAAGCTTTTACCGATTCGTAGCCGAGACCGCTGTTTCCGCCGGTTACGATTATTACTTTTTCTGTTAAATCAGGAATATTAGCGGTTGTCCATTTTTGTTTTTTCATAAAAGTTTCTCCTTTTGGAATTAATAACCTAGCTTTCTCGTCATCTCTGTATTTGGTTTGGGATAATGATGAATTCCATTGAATTTTGGTGTATAAATTGATTTTGTGGGACAATGGTTGTAGCAAGCCCAACATCCATGGCATAATTTATGGTCGAAATTTGGTTTTGGATTTAGTTCGACAGCTTCATAAGGACACACTTTTTTGCACATTCCACATTCAATACATAAACCTTCATCAACATTCTGTATGCCAAAATCTTTCTTCGCTTGAGTTCTGGGAAATTTTGGAAAGATCGCTCCCAATATCCCTGATTTAATTTTCTCTGATCTGGTTATATTACTTGATTTGATATCTTCTAATTGGGTATTTAAAAACTTTATGTAATTATCGAATTCTCTTAATTCTTTTGGTTTGGGGGCATCGTCGTAGGCTTTGTTTCTTTTTCTCATTGGTGGATAGTTTTCCGGTGTATGCAAAGAGAAACCAGAGATAACATTAAACCCTTTTGAAGTTGCTAAATTTCCAAGTTCCTTTAATGTGCGGACAGAAATAAACCCAAATGTATTAAAGACAAAAGCCGGTTTATCCTTCTGCATTTTGATCTTATCAAAAAAACTGTACATAAGTTGGGCAGGTCCTCCGAAATCTGTGAATGTAGCAAATCCTGCCACATCGTAATTCGTGAAATCCGGCACTTCATTTTTTACAATATTATGAAGTTCAAAATCTGTGTTTGTAATCTTTTTACTCAGATATTCAATCGCCAGTTTTGTGTTTCCTGATCCTGAATAATAACAAATAATTCCTTTCATTACTGTCTCCTTTTTTTGCATTAAATTTTTTTATATAAAATGTTTATTGATTATACTTCCTGAGCTATCCTAATCTGCTTTAAAAGTAGTTTCTTAGGTATAAACGGAACAAATACCATCACTATTTTCTGAAGTAAATTTATACCTGAAATAATTACTAATTTTCCCATAATCAATCCTTTGTAACCATCTTCTGCAACCATTTTTGAACTATAAGCATTTTTAAACATACTTGTTTTGTCCATTCCTGAAACTTTACCAAATTCGGTTTCAGTTGCTCCCGGACATAATGCTGTTACAGTTATATTTGTATCATGAAGTTCTTCGGCTATTGCCTGGCTAAATGATAATACAAATGCTTTAGTTGCATAATAAACTGCTTGTATAGGACCTGGTACAAATGCGGCTGTAGAGGCAATATTCAAAATTTTCCCGCTATTTCTTTTTACAAAATCTCGTAAGAATAATCTGGTTAAAGCAGTTAATGCCAAAACGTTCAAGTTAATCATTGCTTCATC
>JAGLPW010000028.1 GCA_023137125.1 Candidatus Cloacimonadota bacterium
TTTTTTGTTAAATCCTTAACTATTACCTTAACTTGCACACCAAATTTGCCTTCAAGTTCAGTTTTTAAAGATTCAAGTTCTGTCTGTCGACGCGCTACAATAACCAAATCATTTTTTTGTTTAGCATGTATATATGCCAATTCTTTTCCTATGCCACTGGACGCACCAGTAATTAATGCTACATTTTTCATCATTTACTTCCTTTTCTCCTATTTTCCATTTTCTCTCTCCTTTTTCTTTTAAGATTGACTAATCAATCTACTATCTATTTAAAAAAAAGCGTTTTAACGCTTTATACTATCCCAATAAAGTAAAAATACTTTTTGTCTAAATTCAGCATTTTCGAATTGTTCAGGATTGTTCATAAAATAATTCGTTGAACTATGAATTATTCCTCCGGTCATTTCTAAAAGTATTTCCAAGGGAACATCTTTTAGAATGTCCTGCTCCTGCCCTGCTTGCATGATTTGCATAGCAAAACCGAATCCCTGAAATCCTTGCTCTCGAGTAAGCTTAGTTATATAAGGAGAAGATCCAAACATAGCGAAGAACTTATTTCCGGCAGGATTCCGAATACCCCATCTCACTGCATTCTCCCACATTGCTTCGATCTTTTGTCTAATAGTTGGTAACTCTTCAATTCCCATCTTCATATTTTCAATTAATTGTGATTTTATTTCAAGATACAATACGTTTATCAATTCTTCTTTTGTTTTAAAATAATGAAAAAGAGTTCCGGTAGCAACTTCTGCATTTTTAGCGATCTTGGATGTTGGAGAACCTTCAAAACCATTTACTACAAACATCTTTAGTGTTGAATCCAAAATTTTTTCTCTTTTACTTTTTTCCATTTTTCATTGCTCCTTTCTACATACAAACCAAAAATGTTTAGTCCGACTAATCAGTCAATATTTATTTTAAAGATTAGCCCTTTTGAGTAATTTGATTATTATTAGAACAATGAGAATTTAACGATCCATGACATTTTTATATCTTTTGCAAAATCGATGTCTTCATCTGGATCAATATCATAGAAGTAATAATTATATGCAAAATTTATTCGCTTATAAATTGAAGGCCATGGCTCCCTAGCTTCATAAAAGAAATTATATAATATTGGCCCTTCCATGCCTACTGACATTAACGTTCTGGCTTTGGTTGAGCCGCCATTGAACATTGTGAAATCACAAAAATTAAAAATGAATTCTCTCGAATTTGAGAATCGTGCTTTGAACCTTAAGGGGCTACCTACCTCAACTGAAGCCATTTCACTTTCATCCGGATTATTATAGTCATAATTCAGATAACCAATCCCGATACTTGGGTCCCAGGTAAAAGGTGATAACCCAACTGCGATTTTTTCCAATCCCCAACTCCAGGGACTTACAAAGATCAATTGTCCAACACTTATTGGTTCATAAAAAACAGGACTTGATAAGGTTGCACTTAATTTTATTAGTGGTTTTTTCAATTTTACTTTTTCGGTTTCTATGAATTTGGGGATCACTTCCGATATTTCTCCATTTTCTACATGAACAAGCAAATAATTATAGCTTTCTTCAACCTCACTTTTTTCAACTTCAATGGATGGATTTACCAAAGTTCTATCCCCATCTTGATTTCTAGCGCTGTATGTATCTAATAATCTTTTATTAAGAAGATCAACCGTTTTATGCATCATCTCATCATTATGACTGGTTTCCACTTCACCACCACCACCACCGGTTATGAACCAATTGATCTTATTTTGAAGAACATCATTATTATAGGTATTAAACTCAATTCCCTGATAATAATGAACACACGATGTGAAAAAATTAAATTCTACACCATGAACATCCGGGAATAATAACTCATCAAAAAAAGTATTATCACTGATCGTTCTGTAAAATTCTGTTGAATTTGTTTTTTTCTCGTCATAATCAACACCAAGCATAAGTTTAAGATTGTATTGAATTCCACTTCCATCGATATCGTTAACACTATTTATCGGTGAGTGATGCAAAAAGGGAATGATTATTTTCTCATTTTCATCTGCATATTCCATCAACGCTTTGTAAAATTCATACTGCCCGTTTAAATCACTTTTAGAAAACAAGTTCAAATCATGTTGATCTTGTTTTTTGGGAAATAATCCCTCTTTTAATTTTGTGAAAGTATTGTAATGCCAGCCACGTGACATCGAATCCATAATAAAATATATCTGATCCTGGATTTCAAATGCATAACAGATTATATTATCTGAACTGATTGCTGGAAGTACATTGTAATTCAATTTGTTAAAGATCGGATATAGATCATTTATTACTTCTAATTTCTTCTGCTCATTCAGAAAATTTCCAATTTTAGAAACTTGAGGTTTAGAAATTTTCAATTCTTCAATAAAATCCTGATAAATACGTAAGTGATACAAATTATCTTCAAGAAGAACATAATGTTTATTCATGATATCACTTTCATCAACTCCAATTTTGTTACATAATTTGGTAAATGTATCTATTGGAAGTTCCGAGGGGATAGAGTAGATAATATTAGGATCTGCCATGAATTCTTCCCAATTAAAGAAATCATTAAAATTTCGAAGACCTTTGTTTACACTGGCAAGATTCTTGTATTTAGTCTCTCTTTTAAACTTGAATTTCATGATCTCATGATTCCCTAAAACAGGGAAAATAGGTTTTTGACGTGCTAATAACTTGATGTACGGATAGTTATTTTGATAATAATCTTTGTTAGAAAAAGCTCGCTTTAAATTATCCCATTGATATTCTGCTACACCATCATATACAATATCTCCCATGTGCATTATGAATTTTATTTTATCATAAACGTATTCATCATTATCTTTAGCATAAATTATCTGCTTTGCTACAAAATTGAATCCATTTAAATCATCCGAACGAACCATATTTCTTGTGTCACCGATCACAACAAAATAGTAATCTTCCACTTTTGTAGTATCTAATTCAGTAAACATTTCATGCATATTATTGAAGTTGCTGTTTTCTACATTTTTGCTTTTATTAAAATCAAATTCAGCTAATCCTGCCGGTTTAAAGTAAGAACATCCAGAAAATATCAGTATTAATAAAAATAATAAAATAAAATAGTTTTTCATATTTTTCTCCTTAAAATTATTATTTATTATTCTTCCTCTTTGCTTCCATCTTCTTCGATTTTCTCTTCTGAGGTTTCCTCTGAGACTTCCTCTTTGTATAATATCAGAAATTCACCTTCTAATAAGTCTTCATCTTCCCAGGTGAATTCATTTTCACAGCCCTTGGGAGTAATAACAGCTACTTTGAGCATTGGTTCTAATACCTGAATTTTTTGAGCTGTACCCAGGTGTTTACTGCTATGAAAATCTCCATTGAAATGAATAACTTTTCGTCGTGGTGGAATACGGTGATATTTTAAAATAGATTCTGCCATTGTATCATCTTTGATGCACTGAGCAGCATATATCAAATCTAAATTCATCTTCATACCCTTTGGCATTTTGCTGCTGTGAACCATCTCTTCTTTCATTGCTTTTATAAAACGTTCTTTATATTCATCCTCAAATACAATGTGTTTTTTTGCTACATACTTTTTTTCTTCCACAGAAAGTGAATCAAGTGCACTCATACCCTGTTTACTTATCATATTTGCATAACGACGAGGGATATTAGCAGCCACAACAGTCAGTTCATTCTCTTTGGCAAATTCAATTAGTGGTTTGTAATCTGTTTCGTAATTCGGCCATGGACGTGAGTTTGCTAAAAAATCCTCTTCTAAAATTTCATTATTCAAATATTTATCTAAAATCGGCTGTACATCACGTTCAAACATTTCCATAGAAATGATCATGTTTTTGTTATTACGATGAAACATTTCTAATAATTCAAATTCTAGTGAATGTAATATTCTGTTTTCGTGGAATTCTCCGAAAAAGATCACATCATAATCACCCAATCTTTCTGCCATTTCCTTTAGTTCTATCTCTTTGTTAGTTTTGGTATTAATGATCTTGTATTCCTTACAGAAAGCAGGTAAGATCAAAATAATCAATGCAGCTATTACAAAAATTCTTTTCATATTATTCCTCATCCTTTTCAAATATCATTTGATAGTATCTATTTAACTTCGTTCTAATTTCGTCAATATTAAGATGCCGTGCAGTACGTATCAATTCTTTCCCTTGTGAATAAACCAGAAATGTGGGAACGGAAAAAGCCATGAAAAATCCGGCAGCTTCTTTATGGTCATCCAGTTCAATAAGATGAAAGGTTGATCGATGATAACTCTTTGCTAGTTCTCTTAATTTTGGTTGAAGAACTTTACAGACATTACAATCTTTGGTTGTAATATAAATAAAGGAGAATTTCTCTTGTCTTAATTTATTAAAATCCATATTTATTATTCAAAAATTGAATCAATTATGGGTTTTATATTATATAATCCCACAGGTTTTTCAATCAATGCTACAGGTTTTGTTTTTTGAGCTCGTTCAATAACATCAGCTTCGTTATAGCCTGTCATAAATATAACGGGAATATTCATTTCACTATATATTTTCTCAGCAGCATCGATTCCATCCATTTCACTTGCCAAATGAATATCCAATAGAATTATATCCGGTTTTTTTTCTAGAGAAACTGCGAGAGTATCCTCACCAGTCGTTACAAAATCAAAAACTTCATACCCGGCATCCTCAAGCTCGATTTTAAGCCATTTTGCAATTAATACTTCATCTTCAGCAATCAATATTTTAATTTTCTTATTCATCACACCCTTTCTTTATGAAGATTGTCTTTAAAGCTTAAATCCCATTTCAAGCCATTCTCTGCTTTATATTTTACTTCACCCATCAATTGATATTTAATAAGATCAAATACTGTTTGAAGTCCCATTGTGTTAACATTCTCCAGATTGAGATCACTTGGAATTCCAGTTCCATTATCCCTCAGATGAATATTTATTGTTTCATCTTTTTCTTTGTATAACCTTATGAATATCTCATCTTTTTCAGAATATGGAAAGGCATGCTTGAATACATTTGAGATCAGTTCATTTAAGACCAGACCCAAAGGTATTGCAGAATCAATTAGTACGAACACATCTTCCAATTCTAATTTCAATGTTATATTCTCTGATCGGATTCCATAACTTATCATCAGTAATCTGACAAGGTCTTTAATATACTCTTTCAAATTTATATGAGAAAGATCTTGAGATTGATATAGTTTCTGATGAACAAGACTCATAGCTTTGATCTTATTGATAACTGTGCTGAATGATTCTAGTAGAAAATCTATGCCCATACTTTCGGTTTGAGATCTGTTCTCTATGCTCCTTGATTGTATTTTGAGCAAAGAAGAGATCAACTGCATATTATTTTTTGTTCGATGATACAATTCTTGAAGAAGAATGGTTTTTTCTTTCAGGCTTCTCTTTATTTGCTGTTCTGCTCTTTTCTTATCAATTGCAAGTGCAATTGCTTCCGATATATAAGTTAAAATATCAATATCGCTTTCTGTATAAAGGTTGGGATCATCGTAACTTTGGACCACAACAACTCCGATTACCTTATTTTCAATTTTCAAAGGAGCACCCAACCAGATTTTGGAAGGAGTTCCAATGTCTTCAATTTTACCCTCTTTTATTAGTTTGGTTAGAAGTTTATTATCAACTAGAAGTGATTTCCCTGTTTCTATAACATATGCTGTAAGCGACTTACCAGCAGGAAATGTTTCATAATTATCTTTTTCGTCAATATCAAAAGGAAGAGATATCATGTCAGTTTTTTCATCGTATAAGGCAACATAGAAATTGGTTGTATCGATTACGTTTCCTAGAAACTCTCTTATTTGTTGGCAAAGTACATGTAAATCATCAGTAGTATTAATTGCATCTGAAATTTCATATAATGCTTTTTGTACATTCTCCGCCTGCTTACGCTCGGTGATGTCTCTCATTATTCCTTGTAATCCAACAATTTTCCCACTTTGATAAACTGGAACGGCATTGATCTCCATCGGGATAACTCGTCCTGCTTTGGTCTTTTGATTTATTTCTATATTAATGAGTGACTTTCCTGCAAGTATCATATTTAGAGCTTTTATTGCTTTGCGAACTTCTCCAATTGGAGTTGTAGTTCTCAGACTTTTCCCTATCAACTCATCTGGTTGGTAGCCATAAAGTTCTTTTACTCTGGGGCTGACATAATCGATGTGACCGGTTTTATTCAATCGGAATACCAGGTCGGCTGATGTTTCTACAAAGTTCCTGAATTTCTCTTCCGATTCATGCAGTGCTTCCTCTGCTTGCTTACGCTCTGTAATGTCACGGGCAATATATAGAACACTGTTTTTGGTTTTTGGAGTTGCACTACCCTCAAACCAGATTGTTTTATCATCTATGTTCAAAGGATACTCTAATATAACAGTTTTGTTTTCTTCCAAACACTTTCGAATAAATTCCAGAAATTTATCAGCTTCAGGTTTTGGAAATACTTCATGTAGTGTTTTTCCAATTATATCTTTTGGAGGTTTGAACATAAGTTCAGGTGATGTTGGTGCAATATTGATATATCTACCATCATAATCCATTTCAAACACAACATCTGTCATCGCATTGAAAAGCGATCTCAAATTATGTTCGCTTTCTGCTAATGCCTTTTCTGCTTTCTTCCGGTCGGTAACATCCCGGGCAATATAAAGAACGCTGTTTTTGGTTTTTGGAGTTCCCCTGCCTTCAAACCACATTGTTTTGTTATCTATGACCAGAGGATATTCTATTTTAGCAGTTTTGTTTTCATCCAGACACTTTCGAATAAATTCAAGAAATTTATCAGCTTGAGGTTTCGGGAATATTTCATGCAGTGTTTTATCGATTATATCTTCTGTAGGTTTGAAAACAAGTTCCGGTGATGTTGGAGCAACATTGATAATTCTCCCATCATAATTCACCTCAAACACAATATCTATCATCGCATTGAAAAGTGCTCGTAAATTATTTTCTGATTTTAACAGTGCCTCTTCTGCAATCTCGAGCTCAGTTATATCTCTGCTAAAAAGTACATATCCCACCAACTTCCCTGCAGGATCTAACATACCGGTTACTCTCGAAGAAAGCACTCTTTTTTCGCTTTCTAGTTCCTGAGTTACAATATAATTGTATTCACCTGTTTTTTTGACTATTTCTATAGCTTTTTCCAATCGTTCCGGTTCCACTTTTTCTTTTAAATGCATTTCCACAACAGTTCTACCCAAAACTTCTTCCGGTGTATATCCAAAAAATTTCTCTGCGATCGGATTATATGAAGTAATTCGTAGATCAAGATCGGTTGTAGCAATAGCAATATTACTTGCTCTATTTATTATATTATCAAGAAGCATTGTTTTCTTTGCAAGTGCTTCTTCTGCCTTTTGACGCTGTTCCTCAACTTCAATATTATATAACGCATAAGCAATATCTCCAGCAACTTCATCAAATAGAGACTGCTCCTCTTTATCTGCAATAAATTTTGATGGTAAAGAAACACTTAAAACTCCATAGCACTTGCTCCCATATTTCAAGCTTCTAGACAAAACACTTCTGTTTTTTCCTTTATGTATTTCCACTATCGGGCAATCATTACAATCTACACCTGCTTCTTTGATCGATACAACATCGTCTTGCTGAAGTGTCTTATTAATGCATCGAGGAAGGTTAGTATTTGATATATTCTCTTTCAGTTTTTGGAAATTTTTATCTAAACTTTCTCCTTCAAAGTGAATAAGTTTACTTTTTTCATCGAAAAGAGCAATCCATGCACTTTGAAAACCTCGATTCTCAATGAAATTCTCACATACTTTTTGAATCAAAATTTTACGATTTTTTTCTTGTATGATTAGTTGGTTAACATTTCTGATGGCATTAAGGACTGCATTTAAGTGTTCGATTTTTTCTTCCGCTTGTTTACGAGCAATAGCAATTGCAATTTGACTGGAAACAAACTCTAATATAGAAAGATCTTTTTCGGAGAATATTGATTCTTCATAGCTGCGAATCACTACACAACCGACGACCCTATTTTCAATTTTCAGAGGAACGCCTAATAATGTTTTGCTTGTCCATACATAATCGGCAATTTCACCTTTCTTGATTAATTCTTTACGAAGCTCTACAGTTAAAAATAATGATTTTGCATTTTTAATTATATAATTTGTAACTCCGTTCTTTCTTAGTTGATGAGGTACTTTGATATCAACTTTCTCATCGATAAAGTAAGGAGAAATTATTTCATCTGTTTCTTCATAATAATTTGCTATATAGAAGTTCGTAGTGTCGATTATGTTTCCAAGTTGTTGATGGATAATTTTATATAACTCATCCAAGTTTTTTGTTGTATTTACAGCATTAGAAATATTGTATAGAACCAATTGATTTAATTCAGCTTTCTTGCGCTCTGTTATATCCAAAGACACTTCTACTGTACCGATAATTTCGTTGGATTCATTGTGAACCGGGCTACATCTTACAAACCAACATCTGCCATCAGGTGAAGTGCTTTCGTATTGATGAATTTTCCCTGTTTTAAGAACCAGAACCGCTTTACAATCGGGGCATGGTGTATTTCTATTATATCTTACTTTATAACAAACCTGACCAATATTTTCTTCAGGAGTAATATCTAATAATTCCGAGACAGATTTGCTAGCCCAGACAGTTTCCATATTTGTATTTTTATATACAATTAGTTCGGACATATTATCCAGAACCAAAGTTTTTTCATATTCACTTTCTTTAAGTGCTATTTCTGCCTGCTTACGTTCGGTAATGTCTCTAACATTTCCCTGTATTCCTATTGGTCTGCCTTTTTTGTTTAAAACTACTCTACCGGAGATCTCAACAGGAACTTCTTCACCTTTTTTATTTATTAATTCTGTCTCAAAAAGCGCTATAGGATTGGATTTATAGTCTTTTACTGTTCTAAATGCCACACGTACAATTTTTATAAATTCTCTGCGTGATGTATATTTGAATAACCGTGTACCGATTACTTCTTCAGGATAATATCCCATTGAATTATAAATATAGGGGCTCACATAAATGAATTTAAATTTTAAATCCATGTAGAAAATAAAATCAACAGCGTTTTTGGCCAGAAGGCGGTATTGGGATTCACTTTTCTGTAGTGTTTCCTCCGCCAGTTTGTGCTCGGTGATGTCGGAAAAGATACCATCTGCATATTTAATTCCATCTTTTTCATAAACTTTTAAGGCTTTGTCATGCAGCCACATCCACTCTTCGTCTTTTCTTTTAATCCGGTACTCAACATCAAACATGGTTTCTTTTTCAAATAACTTTTTGAAAGCTTCTTCTACCCTTCCAACATCTTCGGGATGTATTCTCCCAAACCAGATACTGTCACCGTTTTCATATACTTCTTCCGGAGTATAACCATAAATGTCTTCAATATTTGAGCTAATATAGCTGGTTTTGCCTTCACAATCGGTCGTCCATACAATATCCGGAATGTTTGTGACTAAGGAACGATATCTCTCCTCACTCTTTTTGATCGACTCCATACTTGCTCTCAGTTGTTGTTCACTTGCTGTAAGTTGTTGATTAGAAGTTTTTAGTTGTTGCTCACTGGCTGTAAGTTGCTGGTTAGAAGCTTTCAGTTCTTCCTCAGCTTGCTTATGCTCGATTGCTTCACTGATGTTTTTTGCCAGGATGTTTATAAGATTTCGTTCCTCTTTCAGGAATGGTCCTTCTTCCAGTTTGGGACATTCCTCTAAATAATATACTTCAATCGAACCTCTGACTCTACCGTTTACAATAATATCAGCAGACTGCTTCCATTTGCTTTCTTTGAAAGTTTGCGAGATATATTCTTTTTCATCGAAGCGTACCTTGCTTCGCGTGATTTCCGGATATTGCCAGGCTGGTGGAATAATATTGGCTGTATCATGCAGTATTTCTTCGATGGTTTCTCCTGTTTTGATTGATTCTGTAATTCCATAAAGACAGTTTAATTCTTTAACACGTTCATCAAGGTCATGAGCATGCTTTTTAATTTCTTCTTCGCTTGCAATTAACTGTCGATTGCTTGCTTCAAGTTGTTGGTTAGCAGATCTCAGTTGTTGTTCACTTGCAGTAAGTTGTTGGTTAGCGGATCTAAGTTGCTGTTCGTTGGCAATAAGCTGTTGATTGGAAACCTTCAGTTGTTGTTCGCTAGCAATAAGCTGTTGGTTGGAAACCTTCAATTGTTGTTCACTTGCAGTAAGTTGTTGGTTAGAAGCTTTCAGTTGTTGTTCACTTGCAGTAAGTTGTTGGTTTGCAGCTCTCAGTTTTTCTTCTGCTTGCTTACGTTCGGTGATATCCAAAATGGATGCAATAAATCCTGCATACTCACCATTTTCATCGAATACAGGGGCACAACTGAAGTAGGTTTCGATATTTCTGCCGTCCTTTCGGGTCATCGTGTTTTCTCCAATAATGGACTTGCCGGAATGTAATAGAGCTACATTGATATCGCTGATCACCTTAGCCTTACCAGATGGATAAAGTGTATCTAATGACATTCCATCCAATTCAATGAGGGAATAACCGGACAACTCAGCAACTGCGGGATTGGCGAACGTTATACATCCTTTCGGATCAACCTTAGATATTCCCTGCAGCGAGGCTTCCATGATTATACGGTAGATTTCTCTGCTCTCTTGTAGCTCATGTTCCTTTTTTTTATGTTTATTTTCTGATTTTTTCAACACAGCAATTTTTGTTTTTAATAGATCTATCTCATTTAGAAGTTGATTCTTGATTTTATCTGAATCTTTCATTTAAAAAGCCTCCAATTGATACCTCTATTGAACGCGCAACACATAATGCAACTTTATAAAACATTAAACTTCCATAATAGTGTCTCTGCTCCATCACCAACTGTAAAATGTAAACATCCTGTTTCCACATTCAGCGAAACACTTCTTCTTTTTGTTCCACCCAAAGATTTTGCCACTGTTTTCATTTTTCTTTTTTTCAATAATACTTCCACCGACTGTATGATATCCAGTCCGATATCTTTGTCCTCTCTTTTTAAAACATTCGCTCCACCTATTATACATACTTCTATATCATTTTCATTTGCCCTATTTAGTTTTAATAGATCTGCCAACTCATCTATTGCATTGTCAGCATACTTGGTTTTTTGTATCTCCTTGTTTCTCGGAGCTTTCCCAGGGAGCATGATATGTGCCATTGCAGCTGTTTGGTTAAGTTTATCATAAGCGACTATTACTATGCAAGAGCCTATGGCACCGGATCTTAAAATTGTATCTTTATTACCTGCTTTCACATCTCCGGTCATCGCATAAACAATTTGTTTCATAGTTTTATTTCCTCGGATAAGATTTAATTTTATTATAATATTCTCATCCTCGAGATAAATCATATAATAATAATTAATTTTAAATTAATATTAATATATATCGGAATCTGGTTATTAAAATAAATCTGTCAAGTAGAAATCATGGGTCATTATAGGTCTATTTTATATGATTTTACTTTTTTTTCTTAAATAATTATATGAAGTTTATATTTTGTTGAAGCCTTAAATATTACATTGTAATCTATTATTTCGCTTAATACTATCCACGAAATGTTGGAGCATTTGGTGGAACTTTTCCTTTTATTACTTTGTAATAATAATCATACGTCATCGGATTTAAATCGAGAAGATTTTCGGCTTCAGTAACTTCACCCAGAAAGACAGTGTGACTACCGGCATCCAAACTACTAACTACTTTACATTCAAAATATCCCACGGTATCTTTCAAAATAATAGGAGCACCATTCTTACCAATTTTGTAATTACAATCAGCAAATTTATCAAAGTCTTTTCCGGTTCTAAAGCCAAATCTTCCAATTTCCATTAAAGACCATTTATCAGAGATAATAGAAACTGAAAAAACTTTGCTATTTTCAATGAATTCATGAGTTAAGTTTTGTTTGGAAATGCTGATTGCAATAGTTGTCGGTTTTGATGTAACCTGAAAAACAGTGTTTGCAAGTTGAGCATTGATCTTTTTCCCTTTTTTAGAACCTACGACAAATAAACCATAACTGATATTAAATAAAGTATCTAAATTCATATTTAACCCACCTTATAAAACTTTATTATTTTAAAATATTCCTTTAATATTTCCACTTGAATCGATATCTATTTTTAATGCAGATGGTGTTTTGGGAAGTCCCGGCATTCTCATGATATCACCAGTTATCGGAATTAAAAATCCTGCTCCAGATGCAATTAAGATCCTACGAACTGTAACTAAAAAATCTTTTGGCTTACCTAATAATTTTGGATTATCAGAAAGAGATTTTTGAGTTTTTGCAATACAGATAGGTAATTTATCGTATCCATTCTTCTTTATGCGACGCAGATCTTTTTTTGCCTCGCTGGTAAAATCGATCTTTTCAGCTCCATAGATCTCTTGAGCAACCGTAAGAATTTTTTCTTCTACTGCAGAATCCCAACTATATAATTGATTGAGGTGACAGACTTGGTTTTCTATTAAATTAGTAACTTTCTCTGCAAGTTCAGTACCACCTTCTCCGCCCTTAGCCCAATAATCAACAATAGATGCATCGAAACCATTCTTATTAGCGAATTCTTTAACAAGTTGTAGTTCTTCATCTGTATCAGTATAGAATTTATTGATGGCTACAACTGACTTCATTCCAAATTTCCTAATATTTTCTAAGTGTTTATCTAAATTCGCTAATCCTTTTTTAACTGCTTCTATATTGGGTGTCGAAAGGTCTTTGATCTTTACGTCTCCATGATGTTTAATTGCTCGAACCGTAGCAACGAGAATAACAGCAGATGTGCAAAATTCTCCATAAGGACAGACAATATCAAAGAATTTTTCTGCTCCCAGATCAAAACCGAAACCAGCTTCAGTAACAACATAATCGGCAAGTTTCAAAGCTGCTTTTGTTGCTATAATGCTACTTGTTCCCTGAGCAATATTAGCAAAAGGACCTCCGTGAACAAACGCCGGCGTATTTTCAATTGTCTGCACCAAGTTCGGTTTGAGAGCATCCTTAAGTAAGGAAGTGATTGCACCTTCAAACCCCATATCTTTCACTTTTATCAATTTATTATTATAAGTTTGTGCAACAATGATCTCACCGATCTTGGTTTTTAGTTCTTCAAGATTGTTAGAAAGACAAAGAATTGCCATGATCTCAGATGCCGGAGTTATATCAAAACCATCTTCACGAGGAACTCCCTGTGTTTTTCCACCTAGCCCTATAACAATGTTACGTAGAGAACGGTCATTCACATCCATCACACGCTTCCAAGTTACTGTCCGCGGATTGATGTGATAAGGATTTCCATTATAGATCGAATTATCGATAAGAGCTGCCAGGTTATTGTTTGCAGATGTTACCGCATGCATATCACCTGTAAAATGCAGATTAATATCTTCCATAGGAAGAACTTGAGAATAGCCACCTCCTGCAGCACCTCCTTTAATTCCGAAAATCGGCCCTAAAGATGGTTCTCTTATAGCAGCAATGGTTTTCTTTCCTAATTGATTCATTGCTTGTGCCAAACCAATAGAAACGGTTGTCTTCCCTTCGCCTGCCGGAGTTGGTGTGATAGCCGAAACTAATATCAATTGACCATCGGATCTATCTTTTAATTTGTTAATAGCTTCAAATTTTATCTTAGCTTTGTACTTTCCGTACAATTCAATATCATCAGCAGAAAGACCGATCGTTTTAGCGATCTCTAAGATATTTTTCATTTTTGCACTTTGTGCTATATCGATATCACTTCTCATAGCTTGCTCCTTCATTTAAAAATATAATAGAATCAATGATGTCTTTGATCATCTTCGCAATGTTTGGTTCATAGAGATTCTTTCAAAACAATATATTGCAAAGAACTCATTTTATATTACAATGCTCTTTTCATTTTTGCTAATGATACAATGTGTGATACTTCTTCATCTATAATTTTTTTGATGATATTTTGGGTGGATGCATCAGAAGAATTTTGATGTAAAGAGTGAAAAAAGATCAAAGTATCCTTTTCAAATTGGATAGCAGTGTCGATGATCTCTACTTCATCAGCAGCTTCTTTTGCCAAGATTATTGCAGCATCCACTTTACTGAAAACATGCGAATCGGATATAGATTTCAGGTAGAAAGCCGCTTCCTGCCAATTCACCGGATCACCAAGATTTTCAGAATCATCACTAGAGCGTAGATTTTTGAAAGTTGCTTCGTGTATTTTTTCTTCATTACGCAGATGCTCAATAAGATCTTTTACTTTAGTGCTAATATCCTTTCTCTGTAATACAGTGTCATAAAATTGGTAACCGCTTTTTTCTATTTGAACTGCAAGTTCAATAATTTCATTTATTGAGAATTCTGTCATTTTGCTTTCTCCTTTTTAATTTTCTTTCAAAACATGTTCATCATAAAGAGTTTCAAATTGTAGTTTGTGCCCTGCCTCTTCACTGGCAAGTTTCAAGAAAAGTGTTTCCAATTCGGAACCTTGAAAATTCCCAGCCAAATTTGTATAAAGCTTCATTGCCTGTTCTTCCTTTTTCATAGCAATTATCAAGATATCCTGGTATGTCATATCTTCATAGGGTTTCACATCTACAATATACTCGCTAATATTAAGATTTGTAACCTCTTTCACGGTTACTTTCCCAATACCTTTTGATCTGATGTTTTCTAAGATCACAATATGACCTTTTTCCATATTCTCCAGTTCCTTCAACATCTCTTTGCGTGCTAAGAACTTTGTTCTCTGCTGCAATTCCTGGTAAAATTTTACCGCCTCTTTTTCACCATCGATAGCAAAATCGATAACTTCATTGAACTTTTCTTTTGTCATAATAACTCCTCATCTACACTTTTTTATTCCAATTTATTATTTTATTATCCTAAAGCAACGTCTAATGTCATCATTACTGCAAAACCTATCATTGCACCAATAGTAGCAACATCTGTTTTTCTATCTAGCTGAGCTTCAGGTATTAATTCCTCCACAACAACATAGATCATGGCTCCTGCAGCAAAAGATAATGCATATGGTAAAATTGGGCGCATCAAAACAACAGCAACAGCACCAATAACACCGGCAATTGGCTCCACAATACCTGATAGCTGTCCATACAAAAAGCTTTTCCTACGAGATAAACCTTCTCTTCTTAAGGGGATACTAACTGCTGCACCTTCCGGAAAGTTTTGAATACCAATTCCTATTGCTAATCCGATTGCACCTAACAAAGTCACCGAAGAAAGATTTGTAGCCAAAGCACCAAAAGCAACACCTACGGCTAAACCTTCTGGGATATTGTGCAATGTTATAGCAAGAACCAACAGCACACTTCTTTTCCAGTTTGTAGGAATTCCTTCGGCTTCGTCATCTGGGAATCCCAAATGTAAGTGTGGTATCAATCTATCAGCAAGCCACAGAAAAAATCCACCAGCCAGAAAACCTATTACAGCAGGAAACCAAACGGGCAGTGAACTTACTTCCGGTGTCATTTCAATAGCAGGAGCTAAAAGCGACCAGAAACTTGCTGCAATCATCACACCGGCTGCGAAACCCAACATACCATTCAAAAGATTCCTATTAATTCTCTTGAAGAAGAATACCAAGGCCGATCCGGCAGCTGTAAGAAGCCAAGTGAACAGTGTTGCTATGAGTGCCTGTAAAATTGGAGATAGGCTTGAAAACCATTCAAACATTAGAATAACTAATTATTGTTTTATAAAAAATATAAGTTTGGAGTTGCGGGAATATTCCCGCAACTCCAAACTTTGCTTAATCAATCGGGCTGAATAGGTCTTTGCCTACACCACATTCAGGGCATACCCAATCTTCTGCTAAATCATCAAATGACACATTATCATTTTCCGCTGGATCATATACCCAACCACAAGCATCACATACATATTTTTGCATTTTTCCTCCTTAATTAATTTCTAACTTTAACTTCTATTTTCTATTTGAAATATCTATTTAATAGACCTAAAAAAGCTTTGCCATGTCGTGCTTCGTCTTTGCACATTTCATGAACGGTATCATGCACCGCATCGTAACCAAGCTTTTTAGCAAGTGTAGCCAGGTCTTTCTTACCTTGAGTAGCACCATATTCTGCTTCAACTCTCATTTCAAGGTTTTTCTTTGTATCTCCAGTAACCACTTCACCCAAAAGTTCAGCAAATTTAGAAGCATGCTCAGCTTCTTCCCAGGCTATTCTTTTATAAGCTTCTGCTACTTCTGGAAAACCTTCACGATCTGCTTGACGACTCATTGCAAGATACATACCTACTTCTGTGCATTCACCCGCAAAGTTTAGTCTAAGACCTTCTACAACTTTTTCATCTAAACCTTTTGCCACACCTATTACGTGTTCATCTGCCCAAACCATTTCTCCTTCCAGAAGTTTGAATTTTTCTGCAGGAGCTCCGCAAGTTGGACAATTTTCTGGTGGATTTTCACCTTCGTGAACATAACCACATACTGTACAAATCCATTTCTTTTTCATTTTTTCTCCACTTAATTAATTATTAATAATTTTCTATATGAACTTCGAAATATGCTTGTGGATGGCTGCACACAGGGCATACTTTTGGTGCTTCAATTCCTTCATGAATATGACCACATTTCAAGCATTTCCAATATACTTTTCCATCTTTAATAAAAACAGATCCATTTTCAATATTAGCAAGCAAATTTTTATAACGTTTTTCATGCTTCTTTTCTACTGAAGCAATATTCTCAAACATGGCAGCGATATCAGTGAATCCTTCTTCTCTGGCATCTTTTGCCATATTAGGATACATCTCTGTCCATTCATAATTCTCGCCACCTGCAGCAGCTTTCAAGTTCTTAATTGTATTACCAATTTCACCAAGAGCTTTAAAGTGAAGTTTGGCATGTTCCATTTCATTATTGGCAGTTTCTAAAAACAAATTTGATATCTGTTCATAACCCTCTTTTTTGGCTACTTTGGCAAAATAAGTATATTTATTACGGGCTTGTGATTCACCTGCAAAAGCATCCCAAAGGTTTTTTTCTGTTTTTGTTCCTTTTAATTCCGACATGTTTCCTCCTATTTGGGCTCCCAATAACATCGTTTGGGAGACACTATAACTTCTTCTTTTTTTAATTCTTTCATAGCTTTATCGATCTCTTTTTTATCAAGTCCACACAATTCTGCAATTTCTCCACCTTTAAGTGGTTTTCCAGCAGTTTTCATTGTATCTAAAACAACCTGTTTATTTTCTGCCATTTTCTTCTCCATTAAGTTCTAAAATTTTCCGAAAGAGTTTTTTCTAACTCTTCCACAATCCATGCAGATTACACCATTCTCTTACTTCAATAATATCTTCTTTTTTTACAGGGAAGAATCCTTCGGGTTTATCTCCGGGATGCAATTCTAACCTGCAGATTTTATCTTTTCTAAGAACTTCGATGAATTTAATGTAATGATTTTCCAACATAGGGTGATCTTGATTCTGACCAACTTTAACCAAAACTCCACCCTCTACCTCTTCTACAAATGGGACGTGTTTTTCTGTAGTAGCATCTTCCATTTTAGCTACCAATTTTTCCATTGGAACTCCACAGCAAACAAGAGCTGGAGCACCTTCGTTTAAAATCTCAACCACATTACCGCATTTTTCACAGTAATAGACTTCTCTTAATTGTGTCATGATATCCTCCTAAATTAATACTTATTTTACAGGTGGAGTAAAAGTGCGCAAGTTCAACTCTTTGTCGAGCATCAGCAATCCCATTCCATCACCATTTATTAACTTCAGTTTA
>JAGLPW010000029.1 GCA_023137125.1 Candidatus Cloacimonadota bacterium
TTGATGCATTTTGAAACAAATTTTTCATGTTCATAGGCAAGCTTAAAAACTTCCAATGCAGAATTAAATTCTGTTTCAGGTTCATCTATCGCTTTCAGAATAACTCTCCCGCCTTTTTCATTCAAAAAGTTATACATTTTCATAGAATGAAATCTTTCTTCTTCTACTTGAACCAGAAAAAAGTTCTCAAAACCATTCAAACCAATTGAATTGAAATACGAAGCCATTGAGAGATAATAATATTCGGAATACATCTCTTTATTTATCTGATCGTTCAGTGCATCCTGTAATTTTTGTGTTATCATTTTCTTTCTCCTATTGTATTTGACTTATTAAAATTTTAATTTTTTCTTCAAGAATCTTTTCATCAGGGATATATTGAAGTTTAATCTGCTCTAGCATTTCAAATCCACAAGATTCCAATTCTTTTTCCACAATACCAACACTTTGTCCTCCCCAACCATAAGAGCCGAAAGCTAATCCAATTCTTCCTTTTGGGGCTAGTCCTTTTAAATATGTAAGGAATGAAGCAACTGTTGGTAATATGTTGTTGTTCAAGGTTGGAGAGCCTATGCAAATATATTTTGCTGTTAAGATTTCTGTCATAATATCTGAGATATGTGTGTATTGCAGGTTAAACATTCTGGTTTGATAGTTCTTTGTCTCAAATGCTTCCTGCACAGAATGAGCTAATTTTTCTGTAGATTTCCACATCGTATCATAAATAATTAGTGCCTTTTTTTCTACTTCATTTGCCGACCATTCTTTGTATTTTTCCAAAATCTGTGGGATGTATTTCCGAATAATTAGACCGTGACTAGGACAGATCGTATCAATTTCTAAGCAACCAACTATTTTAAGAGCTTTTTGTACCTGACGACCGTAAGGGAGGACTATATTTGCATAATATTTAGCTGCTTCATGCATCATAATATTGAAGGGGAATTCATCATCAAAGCGTTCGGATGATGCTAAGTGCTGTCCAAAAGCATCATTGGAAAACAGCATCTTTTCTTCGGGACAATATGTAACCATATTATCCGGCCAATGCACCATTGGTGTTTGTACAAAATGGAGTTTCCGTTTCCCCAGATCCAATATGTCTCCTGATTTTACTATTCGGAAATTCCAATTTTGCCTGAAATGTTTTTGTAAACCTTCCACTCCTTTGGGAGATGCTATAATTTTTGCATTGGAACATTTCTCCATAATAGTTGGAAGCGAACCGGTATGATCCATCTCTATATGATTCTGAATAATATAATCAATTTTTGCAGGATCAATGATCTGCGAAATTCTATTGATCATTTCATCAGCTAGATGATATTTCACATTATCGATCAAAGTTACTTTCTCATCGATAATCAAATAAGAATTGTAGGTTGATCCCCGCTGAGTTAGATATCCATGAAAATTTCGCAGATCCCAATCGATTCCACCAATCCAGTAAATTCCCTTTTTAATTTCCTTTGGCAGCATTTACTTACTCCTTTAAGAGTCGGCTTGCAAGTGTTGGCTTTTCGAAGAAAAACAATCACCCTTCTTCTTGCCTATCCACAAACCGATCTCCATTTTTATATTTTATATTTTAATTTAGATTTGGAAATTCCGGCATACCATCATATTTTACAATATTTTCTGGTTTCCCATAGAAATAAAAACTCAAGTTCATATGATCTCTTTCATCCAGACCTATACGCCTGAAAAAATCTCCCCAAGTTTTGTATTCTCCGTATTCTATCAACTGTGTAGTTATTACTTCTTGCTCATCCCATTCAGGATGGTCTTCTACAAATTTTGCATAAACATGTTCGGCATGATCTTCAAACTCCGCATTAAATAAAAACGCTCTTGAAATGTTGAAAAAAGCTAAAGTTCGTGAGAATAATATATACGAACAAACTAATAAAGATGGAATCGGTTGCTTCAAATACCAAGCATCTTTCATATTATCTTCTTTCATTTTTTCGTTAATAATAATTAAATGCCAATATTCATTATCTTGTGCTTCCCTACCCCATTCCATTATTTTTTCTGCTTTATCAACAATTTTCTTTTTATTGTAAAACCGTGTTAAACGAGAATACTGTCGGATTTCCCAAGCTCTATACGGAATACTTGCAAGCGTTTCGATAAGTTTAACTTTTGACAATGTTATTTTTTTTCCTGTTACAATATCCATAAGACTAAAGAATATTTTAGCAACTATAGAATACTTATATCGTGGTCGCTCTATTGAAGCCATTTGTTCTTTTTTTAGATCTATCATTGAATTCTGAATTGTTTTTTTATTTTCCATTTTTTTACCTCTTGCTCAGCATTTCAGCCATTCAGCATTTCTGCGTATCAGAGCTTCAACTTAGAACTAATTCTATTTTTAATTTCTTAATTTTACTATAAACGACGATAACATTTTCTTAACTTCGATCGTTTTTTTTTCTAATCTTTTATAATCAATATTTCCTATATATTTTAAATCAAAGGACAATAAAAGTTCACATTCTAATTCAGAAGCAGAACCCATGGATATTATAGCGAATCTTTTCAATTCCTTTTCAGACTCTCTACCACATCCTTCAGAAAGATTAAACTCAATTGAAGAAGATGCCCTGCGTAATTGGCTGGTTATCCCATAAATTTCCTCTTTAGGAAAATCTCTTGTTACTTTATAAATATCAAGAGTTAATTCATGAGCTTTATGCCAAACTTTTAGTTTTTTGAAATCTCTCATCATTTCTCCATTTTATTTACATTTTTCAGTTCGACCTGTAATTCGCTGACAAGCTGAATAGCTGTCGACCTGAGTCGCTCTTCCTTTCATTTCTGACACTCTTCACAAAAATATGTGCTTCTTCCCGCTTGTTTAATTTTTTGGATCATCGCACCGCATTCACAAGTTTCCTTTCCATATACTCTTAGAAAATTTTGAAATTCACCGTTTTTATCTTCAACACTTCTATAATCTGAAATTGTTGTTCCATTATGCTTGATCGCCTCTTGCAACACACTTTTTGTTTCCGATACAATTCTCTTTAGATCGGTTGTTTTGATTTTATTTGCAAGAGTTGCAGGATGCACTTTTGCTCTGAAGAGGATCTCTGCAACGTAAATATTTCCTAAACCAGCAATAACTTTCTGATCTAGAAGAACATTTTTTATGGGTGCTTTTCTGTTCTTAATTTCATTCTTTAAGTATTCTGCATCGAATTTATTGGATAGTGGTTCAACTCCTAATTTCTGCAACGAATTAATCGTTTTATTAACATTAATTATCTGAATTTTACCAAATGTACGAACATCATCAAATATTAATTTAGTTTTGTCTGAAAATATTATTTCTGCTCGTGAATGGGAAGAAGAATTATTAAGATCCTTTTCAAATATTAATTTTCCTGTCATTCTAAGATGAATAATCAATTTTAAGTCCTTTGATGTTTTTATGATAATGTATTTTCCTCTTCGCTTTATGTTTTCAATTTTACCAAATTCACATATTTTTATGTTTTCTCCAAAAATTATTGTCCCCCGTCTTTTCTCAATAATTGAAGAAATAGTTTTAGAGATCACTTTTTTATTTAATCCATTTATTATGGTTTGAACTTCTGGAAGCTCAGGCATTTTTTAATCTCCTACCTTTCTCAAACAAATTTTACAAATTCCTCTCAAATTAACATGATGTTCGGTAATCTTATGACCATCAATTAAATCATCATTATAATGATCAAAAGATTTATCCAGATCATATATTTTGTCACATTTAGTACACTTGAAATGTATATGTGGTTCAGTATTGTATTCGTACCGAACTTCATTTCCAAATAGAGATAGAGCCATTAAAACACCTTTTTCTGTAAATGTTTTTAACGTATTATAAACGGTTGTTTTGGAAAGTGTAGGCATTTCGTCTGCCAAAGCCTGATATATCATATCCGCAGTTGGATGTGTTTTGTAGCTTTGCAGATATTCCAGGATCTTTATTCGTTGCATAGAAGGCGCAATATCATTCTCTTTTAGAATCTCGATAATGCTTTTCATTTTTACTCCTTTGTTACAATTACTTCTTTGTAACGATTACAACTTTGGAATTATAGCATTTTTCCGTCAAGAAGAAAAAAATATTTTTCTCATTAT
The DNA here is from genome assembly GCA_023137125.1 of Candidatus Cloacimonadota bacterium. GTDB lineage: Bacteria > Cloacimonadota > Cloacimonadia > Cloacimonadales > TCS61 > Tenebribacter. Next base: position 4,132 of record JAGLPW010000029.1, read on the forward strand.
ACATAAAATTTGTTTTTGGATTCATCCCTTTCTTTCTTCTTCACCTTTTTATTGACATCCTGATATTGGAAAAAATGAATCATTTCAAATAGAAATAAAGCGGAGGAATAAAATGGATTTGGAAAAATTATCGAAAGAACAATTGATCGGAATGATAGATGATTTCGCTAAAAACTGGTTAGCGCACGATGGTTTATGGTTTCAACAAGTAGAAAAAAATTACGGAATGGAAAAAGCAATCGAGCTGGACACAGAAGCATGGCGGACTTTTACAAAGATTGAGGCAAAACGTATTATGAAAAGACATGGCATTCCAGAAAACAGTGGTTTGGAAGGTTTGAAAAAGGCTCTTTCTTTTAGATTGTACAGTAGATTAAATATTCAAAGTTTTTCTGAAGAAACTGAAATTTCTTTTGTTTTTAAAATGAACAGATGCCGGGTACAATATTCCCGAAACAGAAAAGGGCTTCCCGATTTTCCATGCAAAAGTGTAGGAATTGTAGAATACAGCGAATTTGCAAAAACGATAGATAAACGCATAAAAACCACTTGTATTGCTTGTCCGCCGGATGACCATCCGGAAGAATTTTATTGTGCTTGGAAGTTTGAAATAGAAGATTAGTCGATTTAATTATTTTCGAAACTTTTCGAATCTTGATTGGAAGTTTAGGCAAAGTAGCAATTTAATCAACTGCAATGATCTTGAGATTCTTTCAGTTTAAGGTTTGGTCTATTAATTACGTATTGGATTAAATTTAATAAGTTTTTTTTATGTTCATTGTTTTTAAAAATGTTTAAATTCTTTTTGGCTTTTTCACAGTAGATCTTTGCTTGCAAAAGTAAGTTCACATCAAAGTCTTTGGGTTGTTCATCATCCAAGAAGTCATCAGTAAGCTGATAAGCAATTCCAAAGTTAGTTCCAAATTCACCTAAGGCAAATATTGTTTCTTCATCTGCTCCTGCAATTATAGCACCGCATTTACAGCAAGTACTCATCAGTTCTGCTGTTTTTGCATCTAAATATGCAATATACTGTTCAAAATTGGTAAAAGGAGAAATAATCTCATTGATCTCACTTTGACACATTTTTTCTACACACTTTGATAGGATCCCTGAAATTCTTGAAAAGTTAAGATCGTTCATTATCAAAAAAGCGTGTGAATAAATTAAATCACCTGCCAGAACTGCAATTCTATTATTGAATTTGTGATTCATTGTAACTTGACCGCGACGGTGAGAAGATTCATCTACAATATCATCGTGGATCAATGAAGAATTATGGATCAATTCCATAGCTGCTGCAAGCTTGATCTCACTCTCATTAATTTTATTATTTGAGTTCCTAGATCTTACAAGACCAGAAGAAAGCAAAACTAATATTGGACGTAATCTTTTCCCACGTATATCAAAAAAATAGTTAAATACATTATGAAGATCAATTTTATTATCAGTTACAGAAAGTAGCCTGTTTCTTAATTCAATTTCTAATAATGAAAGTTCTTTTTTCAGGAACTCAAAAATGTTTTCCAACCAGAAATTTACTTCATCATTCATAATATTTTATCTAATGCAAATCCAATGCTAAACAGAATTCCGAAAAGTAAATGCAACCCAATTGTTGATGCATTTGCCGGCAGGAGTTCTTTTATCTTATCGTAATTATTTCGGGCTACATTAATTGCTTTAAAACAAATGGGTAGCGTTAATAGAATAATAATAGTATAAAGCGGTAACAAATTAAGAATTATCCCAAATATAACCCATACATAATTGAAAACCATAAAAAAATAGAAAAGTTTGATCGCTCTTGCTTTTCCTAAAACAACCACTAATGTTTTCTTACCAACTTTTTTATCAGCTTCATGATCAGGGAATTCATTAATATATAATATCAATCCGACTAAAATTCCAATTGGAATTGAAGCAAACATTGGTTGGATAGCATGGATTTGAGCAATAACATAATAAGAGCCGTAAACTATTAGTGGACCGCAAGCAATTACTGTTATTAGCTCTCCCAATGCTGTATATCCCAGTTTCAGAGGTTTAGCAGTATAAAAATATCCAATAAAAAAACCGGTAATTCCAATATATAAAATAACATTACCGGATGTGACAGAATTCAAATAAAAACCGATGATTGCTGCTAAAATGAAAGTTCCCAAACCTGCAATAAACATTGCATTGGGAGTAATTTCATTTTCTTGAATAACACGTGATCCGCCGCTGAAAGGTGTGTGATTTATGTTTATTTCATCTAAGTTAGATCTATGATCGAAATAATCATTTATAAGATTTGTTCCTGCGTGAACCAAAATAACTCCAATTGTTGTCAGTATGAAATTCAATAGATGAAATTCACCTGTTATATTCCATGCTATTACTCCACCTAAGATCACTGAAATTACTGAAGCTGTGAAAAACGGTGCGCGTATGGCTTTAGCCCATAATTTTATTTTATTCAATTTTTTCCTCTTATATTAAAATTCGTCGTAACGTATCATTTCTTTTTCTACACCGAGATCATAGAGCATTTTATCTATCGCTGTCATCATCAGCGGAGGTCCGCAAAGATAATACTCAATATCTTCAGGTTCTACATGATCTTTTAAGTAATGCTCTAATATTGCATCATGGATAAATCCGGTCATTCCTTCCCATTTATCTTGAGGCAAGGCATCTGAAAGAGCAATGTGGAATGAGAAATTTGGAAATTCTTTTTCAACTTCTCTGAAATCTTCTTCATAGAAAATTTCCCGTTTGCTACGCGCTCCGTACCAGAATGTAATTTTTCTTTTTGTCTTCATTGTATAGAACAAATGCAAAATATGAGAACGCATCGGAGCCATTCCTGCACCACCACCTATATACATCATTTCTCTATCTGACTCATTAATAAAAAATTCACCATACGGACCGGAAATCGTTACTTTATCACCCGGCTTTTTGCTGAAAATATATGATGAAGATATTCCGGAAGGAACTTTCTGTAATATATTCTTTTTGTGATCCCAGGGTGGAGTTGCAATACGAACATTCAGCATCACGATATTTCCTTCACTAGGATAATTTGCCATTGAATATGCTCTCGTAATGTTTTCTGTATTTCTATGTTCCAGATCGAGAGCTTTTATCCTTTCCCAGTCTTCACGGTATTCTTTTTCTATATCAATATCTTTTTTAAAATTAATATGATAATGGGGAACTTCAATTTGAACATATCCACCTGGTTTGAAATCAAGAGTTTCACCTTCTGGAAGTTTGACCACGAACTCTTTGATGAAAGTGGCTACATTGTCGTTAGAAACAACTTCGCATTCCCATTTTTTAGTAGAGAATACTTCATCTGGAACTTTTATTTCCATATCATCTCGAACTTTTACCTGGCAGGAAAGTCGCCAATTATCTTTTGCCTTTTTTCTATTGATAAAAGTTTCTTCTGTTGGAAGAAGATCTCCACCTCCGGAAGTTACCTGACAAGTACAATATCCGCAAGTTCCTCCACCTCCGCAAGCCGATGGAATCAAGATATTATTTTCGATAAGAGTATTAAGGAGTGTTCCGCCAGTTTCTACAATTTTGGCATTTTCTTCATCTTCGTTTATAACCAGTTTCACATTTCCGTGTTTTACAAGAAATTTTTCTGATATAACTATAGTAACGGTTAGAGCGATGATTATCGCGACTATCATTGCAATTCCGCTGAATATTATTAACATTTATTCTCCGTTTATTTTGCCACCAAGACACAAAGCCACAAAAGATAACTCCCAGAGTGCAAATATGATCTTGTTTGTTTTTTCTTTTTCCTTCATCATTGGATATTCCTTGTTCTAAGAGTCGGCTTTCGAAAGAAAACGACTCCTCTTCGATATTGAATATTCATATTTTCCTTTAATGCTTACAGGCGGAACATCCACCGCTGCAAG
>JAGLPW010000003.1 GCA_023137125.1 Candidatus Cloacimonadota bacterium
CATGAATCTCTAATTCCCAATTTTATAGAAGAGTTATATGAATCTGTTGAAGCAATAGAAAATAAAGATTTCCAGCATCTTTCGGAAGAATTGGGTGATCTCATGCTGCACATTGTGATGCAGGTTCAAATTGCCAGAGAAGATAATAGATTCAAAATGGAAGATGTGCTCACACAAATAAATGATAAACTAATTCGGAGGCATCCTCATATTTTTGGAGATGGTCATGCTACAGATGCCGATGGCGTGAAGATGAATTGGGAACGTATAAAGCTGGAAGAAAAAAGGCATTCTCGTACTTCTGCAATTGATGGAATTCCGCAAAGAATGCCGGCTCTGATCGTGGCACAACGCATGCAGGAAAAAGCCGCTTCTGTTGGCTTTGACTGGCCTGATGTTGCTCCGGCGGTAGCTAAATTGGAAGAAGAAGTTAAAGAATTTAAGGAAGCATTTGAAAATAAGGACATTGAAGAAATGCAGAATGAATTGGGAGATATGCTTTTCTCTATAGTTAATATTGCCAGGAAATCAGGGTTCGATACAGAATCTGCCTTAAGAAGAACTATTAATAAATTTGAGAGTCGTTTTAAAAAAGTGGAAGACCATTTTCAGAACAATGGCAAAAATATGCTTGATGCAAGCTTGGAGCAATTAGATGAGATTTGGGAAATTACAAAAAAAAGCGAATAACAGAAACCTTCTTCTTAAAATTTATTTTATTACTGGAAGTGTGCTTCTACTTGTACTATTCATTATATTCACTAATATTGTTATAAACGATGTAAAAAAAGATGTACAGATAGTGCCCGACCTTTACTCAAAATTTGTTGGTATGCCAACTGACGTAAATTTGGAACATTTCCTCTTCCAATATTTCATGGAAGAGATATTACCAGGAATCGATTATCCCATAATTCTAACCGATAGTCTTAAAGTTCCATTTTCATGGGAAAATATTGAGATCCCAAAAGAAAATTTTGATCAATTAGAAATTCGGCAGCAGAATATTTTGAAAAGCATGGTTAGAAGAATGGAATCAAAGCATTCGATGATCCCTCTTAAATTAAGTGATGAAGATGATAAGATATATAGCTACGTATTTTATGGCGATTCCCAAACGATGAAACAACTTAAAATGATGCCGTATGTTGGCATGGCATTTATTTTTCTTTATATTTTTCTGGGTATGTACGGAGTTTATACCATAAAAAAAACAGAACGTGACATTCTGTGGGTTGGCTTGGCAAAAGAAACTGCACATCAGTTTGGAACACCACTCTCTTCACTGGGCGGCTGGATAGATGTGCTGCATTCTAAAATGGGGAATTGTAAAGATAAAAAAGATCTTCAGGGAATGCTGGAATTTATGCAGGGTGATGTAGAAAGACTTAGCACAGTCGCTTCCCGCTTTGGAAAGGTCGGTTCTGTTATGAAATTTCAATCTTGCAGTCTACATGATATCATTTTAGAAACAATAGATTATTTTGAACGAAGATTGCCGGCAGTTTCCAATAAAATTGAAATAAAATTTGAAAGTGAAATTAAGGATAAAAAAATTAATTTGGATCCCGATTTGATAAAATGGACGTTAGAGAACATGTTTAAAAATTGCATCGATTCTATGAAACAAAAAGATGGGAATATTGGTGTTAAGGCATTTTCACATAAAAACAAAACCTACATTCATATTGCAGATGAAGGAAGTGGAATGCCAAAGAAAATGTTTAAGAAAATATTCCGCCCCGGAGTTACTAATAAAGAACGAGGTTGGGGATTGGGACTTAGTTTGGCAAATCGTATTGTAGAAGAATATCATAATGGAAAAATAAAAGTTCTAGAAAGTGAAGTTGGAATAGGAACCACATTTGAGATCGTGTTGCCGGAGGTTTAGTATGTTTGTTCTTTCCCGAGAAGATATGTATGCAATTGATAAATTCACAATTGAAAAAGTTGGAATTCCCGGTAAAAAGTTAATGGAAAATGCCGGCAAAGGGTGCAGTGAATTCATAAATGATCTTATTACTCCGGAAAGTAAAATTGCACTTTTTTGCGGAAGTGGAAATAATGGTGGAGACGGATTTGTAATTGCACGTTATTTGCAAAATTGGCAGCATTCTCCCGAAATATTCTTAATGGGAAATCCTGATAAAATGAGCCAGGAAACTCTTTCCAACTATCACAAATGCGAAGAACTTTGTATTCCAATTTATAAAATTGAAGAAAAACCGAATGATCTATCTGGATTTGATCTTATTGTTGATGCTATCTTTGGAGTTGGATTAAAGGGTGAAATTAAAGGCTGGCAAGCCGATGTAATAAACAAGATCAATTCTTCTTGTAGAATGGTTGTGGCAATTGATATTGCCAGTGGGATCGATGCAAATACAGGGCAGGCAGAAATTGCTGTAGATGCCGATTTCACACTTACAATGGCAGCTATGAAATATGGTCAACTGCTGGGAAAAGGCAGAGAGAAAAGTGGTGAAGTTCTGGTTATTAACATTGCCGTTCCTGATGATGTATTTTTGAAATTTCCACTTAAAGGTAAGTTGGCAACTTGCGATAATGTTGTGTTCCCATATCGCAGCAAATTCTCTCATAAAGGAAATTATGGAAGAATTGGGATAATTGCCGGTTCTCCCGGATTTACAGGTGCTGCTATTTTGGCATCCAAAGCTGCTCTTCGTGCCGGTGCAGGAATGATCACACTTTTCCATCCACTAGGTTTAGAAACAATTTTTGAGAATCAACTTCTAGAAGTAATGACATATACACTACCCTTGATAATGGATGAGAAATCAAGTTTATTTGATGCCGATGTAATAGAAGAATTCATCATCAAGCTCAACTCAATGGATGTTCTATTAATTGGACCTGGAATTGGAAGATCTGAAGAAATGGCTGACTTAATAAAACAAATAACAGTTTCTTGGAACAAACCGATGATCCTTGATGCTGATGCCCTGAATATACTAGCTGATAATATAAACATACTTGATAATATTTCCGATAAACAGGTTCTTCTTACTCCACACATTGGGGAATTTGCTCGACTATGTGATGTTAAAACCGAAGATATTATAAAAGATCCTTTGCAATACTTACAGGATTTTACAGCAAAATATAAATGTAATGTTCTACTTAAAAGTGCAACTTCCATTTATTGTGATGAAACTGGTTTTGTATTTGATATTACCGGAAATGACGGATTATCTACAGGTGGCAGCGGTGATGTGCTTGCCGGTATAATTACCTCTTTTGTAGGGCAACAGCTTTCAATGAAAGATGCTGCAGTATCTGCTTCTTACTTGATGGGAGAAACTGCAGAAAAATTAGCAGAAATTCGCAAACCGGCATCAATAATTCCATCTGATATTATTGAAAATATATTTAAGTACTGACAGAGTATGTAATTCTGTAAAAAAAAAATAAAAATCCAAGATTGAATTATTAGGGTAGAAAGCATGAATCAAAAACAAAAAGATTTTTTAAAAATTACTTTGATTATAATATTTGCAATTTTGATTTTGATTAGTATTGTAAAATGCTTTCTCAAAACAGAAATTCACATTTCTAACCTGCCCAATAAAGAAATATACTTCAATTCAACTGGTAAAGAATTAGTAGTCGGCAAATCTAAAAATGGAATTGCTAAATTAAAGCAGAAATTGGAACCGGGAATTTACATTCTTTACTACGATGAAAATCCCAGTGAACGCTGGTATGCAACCATGCGCATCAAGAAAAGTGTGCAGGAAGTAAAGCTTACTTTTAAAAAACATATTCTTCCACATACCAAGAAAAGACTAAATCTGGAAGATAAATTCGAGGATGTGGAATTGGGAAATCACAGTTGGCGCTATTCTATATATAACGATAAAAATAACGAAATTTTTTACAGAACCGAACTTAACTTCTCTCTGCGCGGAAAACGTGCTAACGGGAAATATTCTTACACTGCCAAATGGTGGTTGGATATGAACGGCAGTATAAAAGGCAAAGATCAGATTACCATGACTGCAGATGAAAACAAAACGATAACAATATTTCAAGACAAACTGCACAAGGTCGAGGTGACGCTAAACACCAGCGGCAACACCGCTACTTTCGAAATAAACTCTATTTTGACCGAATACATACAGGAAAAGAAGAAGAAATTATAAAAAAAATCTTATGTTTTTTCTTGTTCTATTTTTATTTTGTTCAAGCACTTTACTTGGGGTAGAAACACGCAAACCTGCATCAATAATTCCGTCTGATATTATAGAAAATATATTTAAGTATTGACAGAGTATGTAGTTATTAGTTTTTTTTAACCAGATTTAATAACAAAAAATATAAATTCAAAACGAGCAGGTCTATTATGGCTGTAGAAAACGGTATTAAACAGAATTATTCACTTTCTAAAAAAGAATTAACATCGGTAGATAATTACCGAAAAATCAGGGAAACATCTGTACTTACGGTTATGTTTACAGATATCAAAGGCTTCACAGATCTCACTGAGGAAAAGGGAGAGATATTTTCTGCAAAAGTTCGTAAAACCCACAACAGCATTCTAATTCCAATTATTGAAGAGAATAATGAAGGTTTGATAGTTAAGCATATTGGTGATTCTATCATGGCAGTATTTTCTGAGCCATCAACCGCAGTTATACGAGCTATAAAAATTCAGCAGGCACTTAATAAATTTAATAAACAAAATTTAGATGATATTAATTTGGAAGTAAGGATTGGTTTGCACATGGGGCAGATCGCAATAGAGAATGATATTAATCTGGATCTTTTTGGCAGGCATGTGAACCGAGCTTCAAGGGTAGAGAGCTTGGCAGATGGTAAACAAGTTTACATGACATATCCCGTTTTTGACAGTGCTCGCGGCTGGATTGAACAACACAGGGCTGGAGATATCACCTGGAAAAAACATGGAGCTTACTTCCTTAAAGGCATAAAAGAACCAATAGATATTTATGAAGTTGCAGATACTTCCATTCTTAAACCCAAACCACCACAAAATGGCAGAAAGAAACGCGCAGTTCCAAAAATTGGAATATTGCTTTCTCTAATTATTTTGGGCATAGTTTTATCTTTTGCAATAATGCAATTTCAAAAAATCCGAGTAACACTGATTGAATTCTGGCCTGAGATAGTATATTTTAATAAAAGTGGAGAAAAATTACTTTTAGATGATAACTCTAGTGGGAAGAACCGAATACTACTAAATAAAATAAAACGCGGTAATTACTTAATTTACTATGATGTTAGTAGGATGGTACGTTATTATGCCCCGATCTCTATAAAAAGAGGAAAGAACAATATTGATCCGGATTTTAAGGAATATCGTCTTCCCTCTACTTACCGTACAATTTCGCTGAATGAAAAAAACCAATTTAAAAACGAACTAATTGCAAAGAGAACAGCTGATTACTCGCTTTTTAACATTGTCAACGAAGAAATACGATACAAAGCAGACCTTGAGATCTCTATTAAAGGAAAAACACACACATCAGGAAAATTTGAATTTATCGCAGGATGGACAATCGATCTAAATGGAGAGAATGTTTGTGTTGGCATAAAAACAAGTTCTAAAGAATTAAAAGAAAGATTTGTAATTTATGAAGACGAATTACATTATTATGAAATTATCCTCAACCTCTGTGTGGGAACTAAACAAAATTATGCAAATATCGAGATTACTCCAAGCTTCAAAACGGTATCCCCAACGCAATAATTTAGAAAAAACAAATAAATTCAATAACATGTAGCTCAAACAATTCTGTCTGAGCGAAGAAAAAAGAAAATTAAAACTCCTATTTAGGAGTGAAAAAGAAACTACGACAAAAAACTATTGTTGCATCTAAATTATTATTGGAGAACATAATGAAAGTCGCTTGGTTTATTCTATATTTGATATTAAGTACATTGCTCTTTGCTCAAGATGTAGTGATCAATGAAGTTTTATATGATCCTGAGGGTGCAGATACTGGTTATGAATGGATAGAACTGTATAACAATTCAAACCTGCCTTTGAACTTACAAGACTGGACAATAGAAAAAGCAGGTACTTCTTTTGATGCGGTTTTCACTTTTCCCAATATTGAGATCGAACCTTACAGCTTTCTACTTATTGGAGAAGAGTTTGTTCCAAATATTGATCTTACAGCTATCCTTGCCTTTCAAAATGGTGGTTCAGAAACAGATGGTCTTCGCCTGATCTCAGCAGATGGACTTTATACAGATACTATTCTTTATGACTCCCCAAATACAAATGAACTTCCCGACGACATTTCAAATCCGGGAGAATATTTCACCCTTGATGTAAGTGATGGAAACTCTCTGGCCAGAAAATATGATGGTGAAGATTCTGATAATTGTGAAATGGATTTTTTCGAATGCATAAACCCAACTCCTGGAGAAGCAAATTTCTACCCGATCGATCTGGCAGTTAGTAACCTTGAAATTTATGAAAATGAGGGTGAATACTGGCTTCAAACAGATGTTTCTAACTTATCCACGGAAATTGTGGATAACCCTGCTGCCAGCATTGATGTAATGTTAAATGGTACACTTCATGGAACTTATGAACTTCCATCCATCCCAGCAGAAAGTACGATTGTTTTTTCATGTAAGATTGGAGAAATATCAAATGGATATCATCAAATTGATGTAGAGCTTATTTACCTATATGATAATGAGTTATGGAATAATCATGTCGAGACCTCATTACTGAACGGTGCTTCACCTTTCGTGCTGAATGAAATCTTGTTTAAGCCTCTCAGCACTAATCAGGAGTGGATTGAGATATTCAATCGGACTGATTGTGTATATTGTGTGGATAACTTGAGGATAATGGACGCATCGGGCGGTATAATTAGCTTTTGCGGGAATATTCCACCGCTGAATTTTATTGTTGTATGCCAAGACACTATTTTGTTCATGCAAACCTATCCTGAAGTTGATCCCAAAAAAGTTATATTTGCACAACAATGGACTTCTCTAAATAATACGGATGAGACATTAATTTTAGCAGATGAATATGAAACAAAGTTCGATTCAACTTACTACAATGGAAATAATTGTCCTTCAGATTTCTCAATTGAACGAGTAGATCCATTTGATGATGAGAATATTATATGGAGTATTTGCGCTGATAGCTTGGGAACTCCAACTTTTCCGAACAGCGTTCTTCCTCTGCAATACGATCTTAGTTTAGAATTTGTAGGAATGCAAATATATGAAAATTCTATAAAACATTCGGTTATTATGAGAGATGTTGGTTTGGAAGAAATCTCCGAGGCAGCTATTTCTTGCGAACTAATAGTCAATGGTGAATATCCTGGAGAAAATATCTATATAGAAGAAATATATTTGAATGATTCCTTATATTATGAATTCACAACTGATATTGTGCAAGATGGATATTATAGTTTTTTGTATGAAGTGATCTCGGAAGGTGATATGAATGCAGGAAATAATATTGACTTTAGCTTTTATAATAGCGGTTCTCTGCCATTTGTAATTAATGAGATAATGTACGATCCAAATGGAGATGAACCTGAGTGGATTGAAATAATTAATAATATTATTATTCCTGATCTAACCAAGATCATTCTGGTAGTTGATGAAGATACACTTGAAGTTCCATATTGCGACCAAACCTATTATTTGGTTACAAATTCAGAAAATGATGCCGATTCTCTCAGAGCCCAATATGAAATTCATGATATTACAATATTAACCGGATTACCCAATCTTTTTAATGACGGTGAACAAATATCATTAATGGATCAATGTGGAAATCTGATCGAAGAATTTTTCTTTCAACCAGAATGGAACGATGAACTGGATGGCGTTTCTATAGAGAGAGTTAATTCAGAAATTCCTGCTAATACACAAAACTGGGGACCCTCTACAAACGTATGCACTCCGGGAAGAATGAACAGCATTTTTGTGCAGATGCTTCCTAATAATATGAAGTTGAACGTTGCACCCAATCCGTTTTCACCATATCGCGCCGAACGAACAATTTTTTCTTTTGCACTTCCGGAAGTCTTAAGTACTGTAACTCTTCGTATTTTTGATCTGAAAGGGAGAATGGTAAGAAAGCTAGTAGATCAAGTATTGCAAGCATCAACAGGTAACATCATTTGGAACGGTTGGAATGATAATGGAAAAAAGCTGCCAGTTGGAGTTTATATTGTTTTAATGCAGGCAACTGCGCGGGAAAGTGAGAAAGTATATTCAAAGAAAATAACAGTAGTAATAGGAAAGTAACAAAGAGCAATAATACCTTGCGAATGGTTTTCGAACATCCTGCTTCTCTTGACCTTCGAAAGGTTAGATTAAAGTTAATAATATAAGGAGCACAAAATGTACGGGAAAACAATATCGTATGCAATTCAGGGAATTGATGCACAACAGATAACAGTAGAAGCGGACATAAAAGGAGGGCTGGCAAAATTTTCTATAGTTGGTCTACCATCAAATTCAGTTAAGGAAAGTAAAGATCGAGTTTCAGCAGCAATAAAGAATTCCGGTTTTCGTTTTCCAACTCACAGCTATACTGTAAATCTGGCTCCGGCAGATATAAAAAAGGATGGCGTTGCACTTGATCTTCCTACATCACTCGCTCTGGTTTATGCTCTTAACCAAATGAAAACAACAAAATTAGAAAGATATGCCTTTATTGGTGAACTTTCTCTGGATGGCAGTTTGCGCCCGGTGAATGGCGTTTTACCGGTTGCTGTTGCCTGCTGGAAAGATAAACTTGATGGACTTATCCTTCCATATGAAAATGCCAAAGAAGCTGCAATAATAGATGATCTGAATGTGTATCCTGCAACTTCTTTAAATGAGGTTGTAAATTTTCTGGAAGGTAAATTAAAGATCGCCCCCTTTAAGGTTGATAAAAAAGAGATGTTTTCTCATTTAAATGAGAGCCCGGTTGATATGTTTGATGTAAAGGGGCAATACCATGTGAAACGCGCGTTGGAAGTTGCAGCAGCCGGAGGACACAATGTTTTAATGCTGGGACCTCCCGGATCAGGCAAAACTATGCTGGCTCAACGGATTCCTACAATATTACCCGGATTCACACTGGAAGAGGCTTTAGAGACAACCAAGATCCATTCTGTAGCGGGTTTTATCGGAGCCCAAAAAGGAATTGTGACTAGTCGTCCATTTCGCTCTCCGCATCATACAATTAGCGATGTTGCTCTGATAGGCGGAGGGAGTTATCCCAAACCGGGAGAAGTTTCGCTATCCCATAATGGAGTTCTATTTCTAGATGAGCTTCCCGAATTTAAAAAATCTGTTTTGGAAGTGTTGCGGCAACCTTTGGAAGATGAAGTTGTTACTATTTCCCGGGCAACTCAAAGTTTAGAATTCCCGGCAAAATTTATGATGGTTGCATCTATGAATCCCTGCCCCTGCGGATATTTTGGAAGTGGGGTGGAAGGACATGCCTGTTCTTGTCCTATCGGGAATATTCAGAGATACCGTTCACGTATCTCCGGGCCACTACTAGACCGTATCGATATTCATGTCGAAGTTCCGGCTGTAAAATATGATGAACTAAGCAGTATTCCAACCGGAGAGAAATCTGCAGAAATTAGAAAGCGAGTGAATAATTCTAGAGAAGCTCAATTAAGGCGGTTTGAAAAGAGTAATATCTTTAGTAATTCTCAAATGAGCTCCAAGCAAATTAGAAAACATTGCATTCTAAATGAAGACAGCAAAGCAATCCGGAAAATGGCAATGGATAAAATGGGATTATCTGCCAGAGCTTATGATAGAATATTAAAAGTTTCACGCACCATTGCCGATTTGGACGAGAGTAAAGATATTTGTGTTGAACACATCAGTGAAGCTGTTCAATATAGAAGTCTTGACAAAAAATTTTGGGAGTGAGAATTAGCAACATATACGCTTTCGTTAAAACTACGACGAAACAGGCTAAACGAAAAATTAAGAATCGGCTTATTATAAGAAAATGATTTAGATTAACGAACAAAAGCATATTTTATTGTCATTTACATGAAAATGGGAATCCAAAATTTGCCGAGGAATTATAAAACAGGAGGAATTTTATGAACCGCTTTAAGTCTTTTTTATTTATAGTTATCTTCTTTGTAACTATCAGCACAGTTTATGCCCAAGATGCTGAGGTGAAAGAAGACATTTCTCAAATTATTATAGGAAAATGGAAAATTGCACCAACCACACGTGTGGCGAGCGGGGATATTACTTTTGATAAATACGGCATGTATGACCTGAATGAGAAGTTTCATGACGGATCTGGCAGCGGTACAAAAGGTGAATATAAAATTAACTGCAATGTCTCTCCTGCAAAAATGTGCCTTTGCTTGGGTAACTGCGATCAACCAGGTTCTGAATTGACAACCCGTTTTGGAATTATTAGAATTTTACCGGATAATAAATTGGAGATCTGCACTTCACCGGATGGAAATTATCCTTCCGATTTTTGTGATGATAAAATGAGCGAAAATACAATGATACTTACCAGGATTGAATAAATTTTAAAAAAAGTAGAATTAGCAACGAACAATTATTGTTGGCTTTGCGAAGCAAAACGACAACTTCTAACGAACCTGTCTTCTCTAAATGTTAATTTAATAAATTAGGAGAAATATGAAAAAAGTAACAATCATCACTATACTCATATTAGTTGTTTGCATGTTGCAAGCAGAAAATACTAGGGGGATTCGTATTATATCATCAGGTCTCTTTTTTGGAAATTATTCTTGTAAATCTACAAATATTTTTTTCCTGTCTGAGACAACAATAGTAACAACCAAATTTCCTATAATATATTCATTAGGTATAGAATTAGAAGGGACATTAAAAAATAATCTAACAAAGGGAATTGGTTTTAGTATAATTCCACAAGCAGAACAAATTACCGATGGAATATTTGATGATTCAGATAACGTTAAACATAAACTCGGAGATATATATATTTTATATCTTTATAATAAAGTTGTAGATTCATTTGGAAAATCAAATTTCTATGCTAGAATAAACTATGGAACGGGTCTTCCTTATTTTCTTTACGGAGCTTTTGGTGCCGGTTTCGATATTAATGATAGATGGAATATTGAAGCAACACTTAACGGTCATTATTCAACAGTTTTATGGGCAAGTTCTAGTATTACTTACCTAAATATAAAAATTGGTTTTAGATTCAAACAAATATCTGAAATCTACAACTAACTTGAGAATAGTTTTTCTATAACCTTTTGTATATTCTTTTTTCCAATTATTAAGATTATTCCGGCTATCAGACATACTATAAAGAATAAACCGAATATTATTTTACCAATAGGTGTTGAAGTGCCGTACGAAAAGCCTATCTTCACAAAAGACAAGATCAAAAAGATCATAAATGCACCGGCTCCAATAGTTTTGCTTGTTGTTAGTTTTACACTTTTATCAAATAATATCCATGATTTTTGTTCTCTATCTAATTTAGTATCAATTTCATTAATTATTTTTTCAGCTTCTGCAGACATTTTTTTCTCGGGAAGCACTGGCTTCTCCACACTATTCTTAAACACAGCAAGATCTAAATTCTTTATTGCAAATAAGAAGCAGGTAGGGCAAACATAAACCTTTGTTTGATAATCGTTTGCTTTATAAATTACTTCTCTAAAGGGTTGTTCACAACTAAAACATTTCCCGCTGGATTTTGCATGCTTTTGTTTTGCAGATAACAGTAAATTCGTAAATATTGCGCTGTTATAATTTGATCTCTTTAATAAAGATAAGTTGTAAACCTTGGAATTACATTTTACGCATTGATGATATAAACCATTTCCATCATTTTTTACTTCATATTCATTTCCGCAAAACGGGCAAGTTTTCATTTTTTTCTCTTCTCTTTAATTTTTTCCATTAAATCTTTGATTAAAGCTAATTGAGATGAATTGATTTTAGTATTTTGTAGCCAAAATTCTAAATCAGAGAAATCCCATTCAATTTGAAAATCTTCTCTCAATAACAAATTTAATTTGTCATTTTCTTCACTATAATTCGTTTTTAGCATAATATTATTAACACAAAGAAAAAAATACACAATTGCACGAAGATAAATTTCTTTAGTTATGTGAAGAATCTTATAGGCATACTCTTTTGATTGTTCATAATTACATCTTATAATTTCAAGTTCAGTTAAGTTTTCATAACAACCAATATTTTTATTATCAAGCTTACTTATGCGCAAATAGTCTTTTTCGGCATTATTATAGTCTTTAATTTGATAATACGTTCTTGCTCTAAGAGTATAAAGATCTATCTCAGTGGGATTATTTTCTATTGCCCTAGACAAATCCTCAATGGCAGGTTCAAGCAACCCCATCATAATAAACGCTTGGCTTCTATTAAAAAAAACATCCCAATCAATATGTTTAAGATTTAACACTTTAGTAAAATTTTCGATCGCTTTTTTGAAATTAGTAAGATAATAATATGTTAAGCCTCTTAGATAATATGCTAAATAATAATCACTACCCAAAGAAATTGATTTGTCAAAATACTTAATTGCTTTAATATAATTTTTGTTTGAGAAATAAGATACAGCTAAATTAAAATAAATTCTTTGATTCTTTACTCCATTATCAATTCCTCTTTTATAATTTTCAATACTTTTTGAAAACTCGTTAATCTGAAAAAATAAAATACCCAGATTACAATAAGCTATTGCATTATAGGAATCGAGTTTTATGGCAGTGTTAAAATCATCTAAAGCTAAATCATACTTTTCAGATAATGAGTACAAATTCCCTCTGTTAATAAAAATGCTAGGATTAGTTGAATCAAATTTAATTGCTTTAGTTAAACTATCAATCGCTTTAGAATACTCCTTTTGGTAATAATGTGCTCCTGCTAAATCAAAATACAATACACCAGTCTTATAACCCAATTCAATTGCTTTATTAAAATCGAATATTGCATTTTTGAAGTTTTGATCTGCAAAATGTGCAAGAGCTCTATTATAATATAATTCTGGGATATCCTTTCTTATCTTAATAGCTTGCGATAAACTCACTATTGATTCAGAATATTGTCCTTTCTTATAATATGTTAAAAATGAATTAAAACAATCACCAAAATTATCATTAATAATATCTTTATCAAAATTAGTTTTTTGTTTAATACTTGTTTGTTTTAACCGATCAACTTTTTTAAACGAAAATTCAGGATTTTTATTAATTTGCTTTTTAATTAATTTATTAATAGTTGTTTCTAATTCCTTATTACTTAGTGCATTTAATTTTTTTATTATTATTACTTTCCCCTTTTCCTTTCTAACTAAAACTTTAAAAGTGCTAAAAAGAAAAATTACTACTGCTATGATTAATTTATTGGAAAGTAGGACTCTAGATACATATACCGGTACGTATTTGTTAATTAAATTTGGACAAAACTGAGGAATAAAAAACAATAATGCTAATAAATTATACCAATGCGTGATAATAATCCAAGTCATTCTCCAAAATTTCTTCATTTCAACAGTTACTCCCCAAATTAAACTTTAATAACAAAAGAAATAATGATTTAGCTTTTGACAAGTTTTTTACAAACGATTAATTAATTCATTATTATAACTATACAACATTAAGAACTATTCACTTAGAGTCTAAAAATAGTGTGAGGAATACCGTCACTTCCCAAACCTAATAAACTGCTTATTTGAGTCGTGTCCCAAAAAGATAATACCATCTCTTTCTTTGATCTCAGATAGTATCTTTTTCTTAGCTTTGAAGGTGTCTTTACGATTGATGTCAAAGGAAGTGGTTACGGCTAAATGGTGGTTCACTTCCATTGGTAGAATGTCTCCGGGATAATAGGCAAGTTCATTGTCACTTTCAATTCTAACAACCTGTGAACCTTCCGAGTGACCACCAACAAGTTCTAAAGTTACATCTCTAGTAAGTTGAAAATCCCCATCAATTAATTTGTAATTTCCCTTCTCATCTAGCAATTGCAGGTCTTCTTCAAAATTGTAGGAAGCTTTGTTAAGTTCATCAGGATCTTTGGCTACATCCCATTCCTTTTGCTGGAAGATGTGAATTGCATTTGGGAATGTGAGTACTTTCTTATTATCAATAATGGAAGTTACTCCACCGGCATGATCAAAATGAAGATGAGTGAGAACAACTATATCTATATCATTTCCGGTAAGCCCAAGTTCTGCGAGTGATTCCAATAAAATGAATTTTGAGGGTGAGTATATTTTTTTTACTTTATCAGTAATTTTATTTCCAAGCCCTGTATCAACCAGAATGTTTTTATCATCAGAACGAATTAGTAATAAATTAAAAGCGAGTTCAATTCTATTTTTATCATCAGCCTGCAGGAGTTTCTTCCATAATGCTTTGGGCATAACGCCCATTGCAGCACCGGCATCTCCCCGCCAACTTCCGGCAGAAATTATCTTACAATCTACAGAACCTATTTTGATTTCTTCTGCCCTTGTTTTGCTTTATTAGCAGGAAGAACAATAACACGTTTCCTGGAGCCGTCACCAATGGTTCTGGTTCTAAGTGCGTTGTCTTTTTCAATTTGCTGATGCACAACTTTTCTGTTGCTGGCATGAAGCGGTTCGAAAGTGTAACTTCTTCCGGTTTCCTTCACTCTTTTGGCAATGCTGTCAACTTTTTCTAATAAAGCTTTCTTACGTCTTTCTCGGTAACCATCAACGTCTATAATAACTTGAATTTTCTTCTTCTCGGCTTTATTTATCATCTGGTTTAAAAGATGTTGAAAGCTATCAAGCAGCTTGGCTTCTTTTCCAATAATGAATCCTGCATCTTTTGAATTATTTATGGTTACATAAAAAATGCCGTTATCTTGAGTAACTTCTACATCACCGGTAGTAATATTCATTTTTGCTAAGATTCCCTGCGCAAATTCTTTTGTCATTTTAATAATGTCTTCCGGATTGCTGTTTGTTGCACTTTCCTTTTTAAAACGGATTTTCTTAACTATATTTTTCTTGATCTTCTTATCGCTTTTTGTACTGATTTTCACACTGTTTTTCACAATTTTTTGTGCTTTGGGTTTTATAAGATGGGCTTTACTTTCTTTATAAGTGAATTTGATAGTTGTTGGTTTAGAACCAAATAAACCTAAGAAGCCGCTTGATCCTTCTTCCACTACTTCGAATTTGAAATCGTTAAGCCCAAGATTATGCTCTTGCATAAAGTCAGATATTATTTTAGAGGTTGATTTTCCTATTATTATAGTTTCTTTCATGTCTGTATCTTCCTTACATAAATTTTTTCTTGATGAAATACTGCTGGATAGAACCGATTATTGAGAACACCGTCCAGTATAAAACAAGCCCTGATGATAATCCCTTAAAGATGAAGAACATCATAATAGGCATGAAGTACATCATCATTTTTTGAGATTGCATTTGTGCTTTTTGTTTATCATCCATGGCATCCAGATTCTTCTTAGAAGGAGCCATCAGCTTTTGCTGAACGAACATAAATACTGCCATTAAAATTGGAAGTGCCCAAATTGGATCCGGCTCAGAAAGGTCCGGTAACCAGCCAAAACTTGCTTGTCTTAATGAAATAGAATATCTAAGCAGAGGATAAAGTGCGAAGATCACGGGCATTTGAAGAAGCATGGGCAGACAGCCGCCCAGTGGATTAACACCGTGTTCTTTGTATAGTTTTTTAAGCTCTGCGTTCATCTTTTGCGGATCACCTTTATATTTTGCCTGAAGTTCTTTTGTAAGCGGCTGGATCTTCTGCATTTTGGATGTAGATTCAAAACTCTTGTGTGTTAGTGGATAAAGTATGGTTTTAAGAATTATGGAGAAAATTATAATAACTAAACCCCAACTTGGAATAAAACTATATAAGAATGATAAGAACCAGAGGAATATTTTGCTGAGACCTTGTAAGAATTTTGGTCCCAGTTCTACAATGTTTTCTATTCCGTTCTCATATCCTTTTAATCTGCCATAATCAAGTGGACCCAGATACAAGTTGTATTTGTGATTTATCTGTTTACCAATAGTGGAAACTGACAACTTCATAGTTGGACTTTCCTCAAATTTATAAGCAGATATTTTATTCATTTCTATTAGTTCATCCGGCATTATTGCCATTGTAAAATATTTGGAACGGACCGCAGCCCAATCTATCTGACCAGAAGTTTTTCTCTCTTCCTTCAATTTAGAAAGCACGATCTTATTCTTTTCATTATCAACCTGAGAGATAACAGCATATTCTCGATTTTTCATTTTCAGGTATTCTTCTGTATCTGCAATGCCACTGCCGAAATCTATTTCATAACCGCTCACATTTTCAAATCCGTTAAGTTGTGTTTCCATAATAAGTTGATAGTCATCTGAAAGTGTAAATATTTTTTTATAAGTTCCTTTTTCGGTATTAGAAATAAAGGTGATCTTGTTGCTGATTTCATTAAGTTCATATTGGAATGGAACGTTGGAATAGTTTGAAATATTACCATCTGTATCGTTCAACTTTGTGTTAAGGATGCTGCCGTTTTCATTTATTAATTCCACTAAAGAAACTTTATCTTTCATATAAAAGTCTTTCAGTTGAATCGAATTAATAACTGCTCCTTTATTACTGAATGTTATTTTAGTAAGTTCGTTTTCCAGAACAATATTATTGTTGATATCAATATTACTATCAAGGGCAATAATTTCTGTTTCATTTTCTGGTAGTACAGGTGTTTGGTTGGAAGATTCCGTTGTCTGGTTAGATAAGTCGGCTACATTTTCTTCTGTTGTTTGTTGCTGAGTTTGCTGGACGCTCTTGTTTTTCCAAATAAATTCACTACTTAACCAAAATACAACAAGTATAAGCAAAACAGCTAATAGAGTTTTTTTGTCCATGAATTCTCCTTATGGTAGTGGGTCGTGACCACCCGCATGAAAAGGATGACACTTTGATATTCTAAAGATTGATAATTTCAGGGCTTTTAGGAAAGGATACTTAGTGAATGCCTGATATGAATATTGACTGCAGGTTGGTGTAAACCGGCAGGAAGGTGGTAAAATAACAGAAATAAATCTTTTATAAAAAGTTATGATCAATAAAGCAACTTTGTTAAAAATTCTCATTTTTATATAATTTCAAATAATTGAATTAAATCATCCTTAATTTTTTGCCAAATAGCAATTCCCGCTTCGGGTTTTGCTACAATTACCAATTTCACACCAGCTGGATGTAATTCTTCATGTTCTCTCAAAAAAGCTCGAACGCGACGTTTCACTTTATTTCTAATTACCGCATTACCAACTTTCTTGCTAACTACAATTCCAACTGCAAAATAATTTTCAAGTATTTTCTTCGTCAAAAAAACAAAGAGATTACCTTCTGTTTTTTTATTCTCTGCATAAACACTCTGGTATTCTCTTTTTGAGGTTATTGATAGCATTTAGTCGCTTACAGTTAAGCGAGTTCTACCTTTTGCTCTTCTTCTGGCTAAAATTTTGCGACCGGCTTTTGTAGCCATTCTCAAACGAAAACCGTGCTTATTTTTTCTCTTTCTATTATGAGGTTGATAAGTCCTTTTCATGTTCATTCTCCTTATAAAATTTTCCCATTTATATAACAGATAACTCTTTATTTTATACCTTTTTATAAACGCTGGAACAAACTGAAATAAGAAGTCTTACTGTCAAGATTTATTTGCTTATAGCAAGTTAGCAACTATTTGAACAACTACCTGAAGATCGTTTGTCCCCGCTCAGGTCCCACCGAAACTATCGTTATATCCTTACCAATAAGCTCTTCTACCTTGGCAATATACTTTTGTGCATTCAAGGGCAATTTATTATACTCTGTTATTCCAGTTATATCATCATCCCATCCCGGAAGTTCAATGTACTGGGGAATTGCCTGCTCCAAAGCTTTTGCAGAGGGTGGAAATTCATTTGTTACAGTGTCTCCAATTTTATATCCTATACAAATCTTTAAAGTATCAAAACCGGATAATACATCCAAAAGAGTAAATGCAATTTCATCAATGCCATTTAGCATTGCTGTGTATTTGGCTGCAATTGCATCAAACCAGCCGCAACGCCTTGGCCTACCTGTCGTAGAACCAAATTCATTTCCCTGAATTCTTATTTTGTTGCCAGTCTCATCGTGCAATTCTGTAGGGAATGGTCCCTTTCCAACTCGGGTATAATAACTTTTAAAAATACCAACGACTCTATCAACTTTCTTACCAAATCCGACCCCAATAGCAATTCCACCGGAGATAGTGTGAGAAGAAGTTACAAAAGGATATGTGCCGAATGTTACATCTAACAATGCACCCTGAGCTCCTTCAAAGAGTATATTTTTATCTGTAACTTCATTTAATAAATAAGGTATCTGCTTCAAAAATGGCTTCAGCTTTTCTATGATCGCAGTTAATTCGTTGAGAACATTATCAACTTGAGAAATTGGGAAATTATGAAATCTTATGATATTTTCTAGACGCTCTCTCAAGTATTCTTTATCAAATAGATCTCCAAAGCGAATTCCATAGCGTGCAATTGCATCGGAATAGCATGGTCCTATCCCTCGTTTTGTTGTTCCTATGTTTGTCTGCTTGCTGTCTGATTCGGCTTTTCCATCCAGTTCACGATGTAGTGGCAGAACGATCTGAGCTCTAGGATCGATAAAAAATCTATTCTCAAATGAAATTCCCTGTGCTTTCAATCCGTCCATCTCTGCTAATAATTGAAATGGGTCGATAACAACCCCGCCTCCTATCAGACATGTTTTTTCCGGATATAATATACCGGAAGGAAC
>JAGLPW010000030.1 GCA_023137125.1 Candidatus Cloacimonadota bacterium
ATTCCAACAATTATAGTAAGCATATTCTCTCCTTTTAAATGTTTATGCCTGAGAAAGTCATAAAAGCCATTGCGATAAGTCCGGTGAGTAACATTGTAATACCAAGTCCACGTAAAGGTTTTGGGATATTAGAATATTTAAGTTTCTCTCTGATCGCCGCCATTGAGATGATCGCCAGCATCCAGCCGATTCCAGATGAAACTCCAAAAACAGAAGATTGTGCTAATGTATATTTTCGTTCGATCATAAATAAAGCAACACCAAGTATCGCACAATTCACTGTGATAAGCGGCAAGAAAATTCCCAAAGCGACATACAATTTCATAGAGATTTTTTCAATAGCCATTTCTGCTATTTGAACCATAGCAGCAATTGTAGCTATAAAAGCAATGTAGTTCAAAAAACTTAAATCAACATCAATGAATTTTGGACTTAGCCAGGAAAGTGCACCGGCTTTCAGTAAATATTCGTGAATAATCCAATTTACAGGTGTTGTAATTGCCATCACAAAAATCACAGCGAAACCCAAACCTATAGCAGTATTTACTTTTTTAGAAACCGCCAGGTAAGAGCACATTCCCAAAAAATATGCCAGCAGAATATTTTCTACAAAGACCGATTTTATACCTAAACTAAACATTTCCATCATAATCTATTTATCCTTTTTCAATCCTATCGATGCAAAATTTACTAGAAAGAAATTTATCGTGGGAAACAATTCGAAATGTTTCATTCTTTTCTTCATTATTGGAAATTCCTTGTTCGATATTGGATATTCATTATTTTATTCTTCCTCATAATGCCCTGTTATGGAACGTTGTAGCCAAACGATAAGACCCAGCAGGAAAAAAGCTCCTGGAGCTAAAACCATTAGTCCGTTATTAACATAGCCCACATTATAAAGCGATTGCGGAATAACTGAATATCCAAGTAATGTTCCTGCACCAAAAATCTCTCGTGTAGCCCCCACTGCCACTAAGATCAGAGAATAACCGATTCCATTTCCAAAACCGTCTAAAATAGAAGGAATGGGTTTATTGATGAGAGCAAAACCTTCCAAGCGCCCTAGTACAATACAGTTTGTAATGATCAATCCTACGAAAACAGAAAGTTGTTTAGAAACATCAAATAAATATGCTCTTAATATCAGATCGACCAAAATCACCATCGTGGCGATAATCGTCATTTCAACGATTATCCTGATTTTCTTAGGGATGAAAGATCTGATAAGAGAAATAACGAGATTGGAAAGTGCAATGATAACAGTAACTGCAATGCCCATAACCAAAGATGGTTTTAATTGAGTAGTTACTGCCAAAGCAGAACAGATTCCCAGGATCTGGATCGTTATTGGGTTATTATGAATGATCGGTTCAAAAAAAGTTTTCTTATTCGACATCGGTCACAACCTCCTCTTGAACATTTCTCATTCGTATTTTTCGGAAATAATTTTCGTATTTTAATAAATCTTTCAATAGTAAATTCATCACACCTTCACCAGTTTTTGTAGCTCCGGAAATTCCAGCAATTTCATGTTTTATGCTTGGTGAGTCAGATGCAGGTTCAAGTTTCAGAATATTTATTGAAACAAGATTATTATCTTTATCCCAAATTTCTTTTCCTATAAATTTATTCTGGAAACCCTCTGATTCAACTTCAGAACCAAGTCCGGGAGTTTCTCCCTGCTTATAAAAGGTAATACCCAATATCGTGTTTAAATCGGGCTCCAAAGCTAAATAACCGTACATCGTACTCCATAATCCTTTTCCGATTATCGGAACACAATATGCAGATATTTCTGCTCCCGTTCTCTTTACATAAATGGGATACAACCTTTCTTTTTCAGGTTTTGTGTCTTCTTTTTCAGGATCGATATCCGCTACTGAGATCCCTTCCGGTAATTCAATTATTATCCCTAAATTATTTACAACATAGCTTTCTATATTATTGTTATAAGAATCCAGAATTTCCTGCTGAGACATCTTTCCATTTTCAAGTAATTTAACTGCTTTCAGGATATTTTTTTTCATATCCACTTCAACATTTGTCTGCTGCTTTTCCTTTAAAAGATATGCAGCTGAAGAAAGCAGTCCAGCACAAATGATGGTTACAATTGTGATGAAAATAAAAGTGTAGAGGTTATTATGACGCATATTTCAACCTCCTCTTTTTATTTGCCTGTACAACGAAATGATCGATAAGTGGAGAGAAAGTATTCATAAGCAATATTGCCAACATCATTCCTTCCGGATAGGCTGGATTAAGAGTTCTAACCAATATTGCCAAAACTCCGATCAAAAATCCAAAAACGTATTTTCCGGTGTTAGTTCCGCAAGAAGAAACAGGATCGGTTGCCATAAATACGGCACCGAAAGCAAAACCACCCATCACAAAATGATAGTGGGCAGGAAGAGCAAAAATATGAGTTGGCTCAGGTGCGAACTGATTTAAAAGTGTAATCATAGCAAATCCACCTACAAAGACCGAAAGCACAATTCGCCAACTAGCAGTTTTAGTTAAAAGCAAAATCAGTAGACCCAAAAGGATCATTAATGTTGAAGTCTCCCCTATACTTCCCGGTATAATTCCCAAAAACATATTCCACAATGTATAACCTTTATCTGCCAGAACTTCGATGATTCCACCTGAAGCGGAAACAGTATCAGAGATTACAGCAAGCGGAGTTGCAGAAGTATATGTATCAACCACTTTCCCGCCAAAAACCGTCCAAACAGAATTACCGGACATTGCCTTTGGAAATGCAAAAAATAAGAATGCCCTGGCTACCAATGCTGGATTAAAAATATTCATTCCTACACCACCAAAAATCTCTTTTCCAATTACAATTCCAAAAGTTGTTGCCGTTACCAGTTGCCACCAGGGGATTGTGGGTGGAACGATGAGGGGAATAAGGAAGCTTGTGATAAGGAATCCTTCGTTAATTTCGTGTTTCCTTACACAGGCAAAAAGTACTTCCCAAATTCCACCGGTTATTAGTACAATAAGGTAAATCGGAATAACAACGATAGCACCTTTTAGAATGATCTGCCAGATGGTAACCGTGATTCCAAGAGATAAAAAATGCTGATAACCTGCATTGAAAATTCCAAAAATAAATGCTGGAATTAAAGCAACATATACTGTTATCATAAATCTTTTCATGTCTATCGCATCACGAATATGAGAACCAGTTTTTGTTCTGTGTGGAAGAACAAACATGAAACCCTCACCCATTTCGTAGATCGGATATAATTTTTCTAACTTCCCGCCTTTTTTAAAAAGTGGACCGAATTTTTGA
Organism: Candidatus Cloacimonadota bacterium; assembly: GCA_023137125.1. GTDB lineage: Bacteria > Cloacimonadota > Cloacimonadia > Cloacimonadales > TCS61 > Tenebribacter. The sequence continues at coordinate 3,299 of JAGLPW010000030.1, forward strand.
ATAAAATCATACAAAAATTTCATATATTATTAACCTTCTTTTTCCATTAGGTTTAAACCTTTTCGAATGATATGTTGAAATTCCGTTTTGGATGGGCAAATATATTCGCAGAGTGCAAAATCTTCTTCAGAAACTTCGTAAATACCCAGAGCTTCCATTTCCTCGATATCTTCAGCTAAAATACTTTTAATGAGATAACTCGGTAAAATACGCATGGGAACTACTTCTTCATAAATGCTGTTTATTACTATTGACCGATTACCACCACCAATATTTGTATCTGCTTGGAATGCTTTTTTCGGAGTTATAATTGCCGAAACAAAAGTCTTCCACCAGCTTCGTTTAGAAAATCCTGGATTCAACCAACCCAAGAATTCAGGTTTAGTTGCTTCAGGAATCACAGTGATCAGATTGTCTTTAAAACCAATAAAACCAGTTTCTTCAATTTTCTTTCCGGTAAGCACATTTCCCGAAATCATTCTAGAATCTTCTTCTATGGTTCCAATGAATGAAGAAACTCCAGCACCGATTATTGTTTTGTAGTAATATCTTTTTTCAGCTGCGCTTCCCGCAACTTTTACAATAATTTCTGAATTTATTTTACCGGTTTCAAATAATCTACCGATACGAATAACCGCTTGAACAGAACAACTCCAAACAATATCGTTTGCATTTTTTATTGGTGAGATATGATGAATATGAACTCCCACATTTCCTGCTGGGTGCGGACCTTTGAAATTGTACAATTCGCAATTATTAAATTCAGCAAAAGTTTTGTCTGCTGGTTTAAAAGATAATCTTACTTTTCCAGAAGTAAGATGAGAAAGAATATCTAATCCTTTTTGAAAAGAACTTTCATTACTTTCTAATATAAAGGAATCTTCTGCAGCAAGAGGCGCAGAATCCATAGCAGAGATAAAAATATCACGGGGTGTATCAGCAGGATTTGCTATTTTATTGAAAGGTCGTTGGACAAAGTTCAGGAACAATCCAGATTTCAGGAGTGTTTCAATAATGGATTCTTTATTAAAATTTTCCTTATCTAAATTCAGTCCTTCATCGGTTTGTTTCCCATCTGGTTCAATAACAATTGCCTCTATAACTCTTCGTTCACCACGAACTATCTCAGAAACTTTTCCACTAACATGTGAGATGATTTTTACACGTTCATTTTTCTTATCAAAAGCCAATGGTGTTCCAACTTTTACTTCATCCCCTACCTGCACAAGCAATTTGGGTTTCATTCCTTCAAAATCAGTTGGTTTAAAAGCAACTTTTGGGGGAAATGGAGCTTGTTCAACAGTCCTTACTGTTTCACCAATTAATTTTATATTATAACCACGACGTAATTTAATAACTTTCATACTTAATAATTCCCGTTTCGCTATTAGATATTTCCATACCTAAACTCCTAAATATAATTACTCTCCCAAATTAAGCCAAGAGCGTATTTTTTTGCTCAAGACTTTTTTTTAAATATAAAATGTAAAGAGAAAAATTTCAAACTTGTTTAGTTCTCTAAAACAAAGTAATAATATCATTAACTTGACACTATATTTCTTTTAATGAGTTATGAATCTCAATTACAATGAGGTTAGAATATGATTAAAAAGAAGATTGTTTTACCAATTCTTGCCGGTGCTTTTGTAGGATTAGGTTTTTTTATTTTATACGTTTTTAATTTTACATCTTATGCATCAGATGAACCGGAAACTTGTATGAACTGCCACGTAATGGCAACACAGTATGCTAGTTGGACTCATAGCTCTCATTATAACAGAGCCAACTGTATCGACTGTCATTTACCGCATGACAATTTTGTTCATAAGCTTTATTTTAAAGCTATGGATGGGATAAGGCACTCTTCGATCTTTCTTACCCGAACTGAACCGGAAGCAATAATGATAAAAAAAGCAGGTATGGTAGTTGTGCAAGAAAATTGCATTCGTTGTCATAATGATGTTATAGTTCAAAATGCAAATATGCAGCTAGGTGTTGAGAACAAGAAGTGTTGGGATTGTCATAGATTTACTCCTCATGGCAGAGAGCGAAGCTTAGCTTCTGTTCCTAATGCAGAAGTACCCTATATTGATAGTGCAACACCTGTGTGGCTAAAAAAAATAATAGAAAAAAAATAGAGGACGGAGGGAAATTATGATTAAGGGAAAATCCGGTGGATGGATTTTATTTCTTTTTACTTTAGTGATTGTTTTTTTTATGGGCTTACTGGCAAATTCAATTATGGAGAGACGCACGGAAGCCGTAATCATGCGAAAAGCAATTGTTGATCTGGGAGAGTGGGAAACCAGAAATGAAGTATGGGGAGAAGCTTATCCAGAACAATATGAAACATATTTAAAGATGGAAGGTGCTGACCTAGAAGATATTCTGGAAGAAAATCCAAATGTTACTATCCTTTTTGCAGGATATGGTTTTGCTAAAGATTACAATAAACCTCGAGGACACATTCATGCAGTAGAAGATGTGAGAAAGACATTAAGAACTGGTGGTCCTACTACAGAAAATCCTAGTCCCATGCCCAATACTTGCTGGACTTGTAAAAGCCCGGATGTTCCCAGAATGATGGAAGAACTTGCTGCCGGTGGAAAAGATGGAGCGTCAGAATTCTACAAGGGTGGTGGTAAATGGGAAACACTTGGTTCTCAGATCATAAATCCAATCGGATGTGCAGATTGTCATGATCCTGAAACAATGGCTCTCAAAATCACTCGTACGGCTCTAATTGAGGGATATAAAGCTTTAACTGGAAATGATATTACTGAAGCAACTCATCAGGAAATGCGTTCCTTAGTTTGTGCTCAGTGCCATGTGGAATATTATTTTGATAAAAATTTGGAAGGCACTAAGAAAGGTGCTCCTTATCTTGTTTTTCCTTGGTCACACGGCATAACTGCAGAAGATATGCAAAAGCATCTTGATGAAAGAGGACCTGATGGAAAAGGACACAAGGATTGGATCCATGCTGTTAGTAAAACAAGAATGTACAAAGCTCAGCATCCTGGATGGGAATTCTGGCAACTTGGTCCTCACGGGATGCAAGGTGTATCTTGTGCAGATTGCCACATGCCTTACGAAAGCAGGGGTGGAATGAAATACTCCAGTCATCATGTTACAAGTCCACTTGATTATATTGATAAAACTTGCCAAGTATGTCACAGACAACCTGAGGAAGAATTAAGAAAGGCTGTTAAAGATAGACAAGCATCAATTAAAAAACTCACTGTGAAAGCAGAAGAATTGTTGGTAAAAGCTCACTTCGAAACAAAAGCTGCAATGGAACAAGGTGCCACTGATGCTGAGTTGGAAAACATAAGAACACTTATTCGTGAATCTCAGTGGAGATGGGATTTTTCTGTGGCAAGTCATGGGGCATCTTTTCATGCACCTCTTCAAGTTTCAAATCTTCTTGCTTATAGCATTGACAAAGCCGGAAAAGCCAGATTAGAATTGAGTAAAGTTTTGGCAAAACACGGATTTATTGGTGATGTAATACTGCCGGATATTTCCACAAAAGCAAAAGCCCAAAAAGTTATCGGTTTAAATGCTGAAAAAATGAAAGCTGATAAAGAACATTTTTTGAAGAACATGGTTCCAAAATGGGATGAAGAAGCTGCAAAAAGACATGAATCGTGGAATAAATAAGAGGAAATAATAATAAAATTACATGCAGAAAAATAATCTATGGCGCATGCCATTCGGGTATACGCCAACTTCCATAATAATTGTAGGATTCATTCTTGTAGGATTTGCATTGGAAATTGCTACAAATGGAAACGGATTCCCAAAACCGATCGCTCCCGTAAATATATTCCTTATATTGATGTATTTAGTATTCTTAACTATTGTTTATTTCATAAAACCATTGAGGAAATTAATTAATTGGTTCTCAAGTATCACCCTGGCAGTTACTTCTGTTACTGTTTTTATCTTGCTCATTGCCGTTGCCGGTTTTATTCCTCAGGGTGGAACTGAGAATATTTTGTTTTTAAAAAAGATCGGTTTTACTCATATGATCACAAGTTGGCCTTATGTAATCAGCTTGCTATTTGTTTGTACTTCTCTTTTTTATACAGTTCTTAAGAAACTTGTAAATTTCAAAATTCGACATATCGGATTCTTGCTCAATCATATAGGGTTCTTTATAATTCTGTTTTTCGGTTCGCTGTCTGTTGGACATTTGGAAACTTACAATATAGAACTTTTTATAGATTCACCTACTCATCAAGGATTCTATTTCGACAAACTTCGTGCGAATGAAACACTGGAATTCCCGGGTCAGCAATTCATAAAGCGAACAGTTAATCTTCCCTTTTCTTTAAAAATGAAACGATTTGAGATTGATAATTATCCAAGTGAAATATTATTTTATGATTCCTTAGGATATCCCATAAAAACTAAATTGAAAAAGGAAGCAGGTTTTATTGAAAAAGGTAGGATTTTCCATTTTGAAGATTGGGAAATTACTGTAGAGAAATATTTGGAATCAGCTACACCGCGAAAAGAAGATTTCATTCCCTATGGTATGGATTGTGATCATCCGGCATTCATGTCAGCAGCTTATTTGAAAGCTCGTAATGTACTGACTAAAGAAGAAAAAGAGGGCTGGGTAACTTGCGGAAATATAAGAGATCATTCTCCTGAAATTGCTCGTATGCTTATGAGGTTAAAGTATTTCTTCCCGACTACATATTTGGATATTGGTGAAAATTCGCTTACGATTGGTCAACCAGGTAAAAAAAGATTTGCTTCTTATGTAACAATGTTAACTCCTGAAGGGGAAAAGATAGAAAAGATAGTTGAGGTGAATAAACCTTTCAAATATAAAAGTTGGTATTTATATCAAACTGATTGCCGATACATTTTAGTGTATCCTGAAAGTACTGATCCATTACGAATCAGTACTTTACAGGCTGTAAAAGATCCATGGTTGAAGTTCGTTTACATAGGATTCTTCATGCTTCTAACGGGTGTGGTTCAAATGATTTGGCCAATCAGAAAATTCCCAAAGGATGGTAAATAATGCATATCGATTTTGATATCATCGTAAAAACAGTTATCTCCTTATGGATTTTTGCAGCAGTTCTATATTATGTTCCAATTAAAAAAAATTATTTAAAAACTATCGCTGTAATACTATCGTTTTCGGCAACATTAATATTATGCTTATATATTGCACAATTATGGTTTTCTTTAGAACGTCCTCCACTGCGAACAAAAGGTGAAACTCGTCTGTGGTATGCAACCATTGTTCCGCTGATAACTCTAATTATTCATACAAGATTGAAGACTTACTGGTTTGCTGTTTACGGACAGGTGATGGCTTCTGTATTCCTGATCACCAATATAATCCATCCCGATTATTTTGATATGACATTGATGCCGGCACTTCAGAGTTATTGGTTTGTTCCACACGTGATAATTTATATGGTAGCTTATGCCTTACTTGCTTCTACGGTTATGTATGCTGCTAGAGGATTCTACTTATATAATAAGGGGAAAACTGAATCTTTAAAATCTATTTTGATTAGAGCGGATGTACTTGTTTATTTAGGTTTTGCAATGGCAACTTTTGGAATTTCCTTTGGAGCTTTTTGGGCAAAAGAGGCTTGGGGAGGATATTGGGCTTGGGATCCTAAAGAGACTTGGGCTCTTATTAGTTGGCTTTGTTATTTAACATATATTCATTTTCGATACAAACATCCTAAAAAACAGTATTTAGCTTTATGGTTCTTAGTAATTTGTTTCTTCATGTTGCTAATTGGTTGGCACGGTGTTGACTATATGCCATCTGCCAAACAAAGTATGCATAGTTATTAGAATTTACGAAATAATTAATTATTAAAGCAGGTTAATTAAACCTGCTTTTTTATTTCAAAAAATAAATTATCTTTTACAATTTGTTAATATAATTCCTATTGGTAATTGTATACAACTAAAAAAATAAAATTGGAGTAGAATTTTCTTGACCACTTTGACCGTAAGTCATTTTTCTGACCCTGATTCATAATTCCTAATAGGAGTCATTAAGTGGGAAGTACAGAAAGAAAAGAAAGAGAACGCTTATATAGGCAGAATATTATTATCACTGCTGCTGAAAAAGTATTTATGTCCAAAGGCTTTGAAAATGCCACAATGGATGATATTGCAGAGGAAGCTGAATTCAGTAAAGGAGCTTTATATACTTATTTTCAAAGCAAAAACGAATTGTGTTTGTCTATTGTCCTGCGAGGTCTCAAGGTTATAGTTTCCGAATTTCAGCACGTAACTTCAGAAAATACTTCAAGTATTATAAAAATCGAGCATCTTGCTTCGACCTTTCTGAAATTTTATACTAAATATCCCAATTATATTTTTGCCTTTTCTAATTATAAGCAGCATCGTGCAGGATGTAAATTTGAAAGTCCTGTTCTAACATATATTGATGCTGAGAATCTACAAATCAGAGAGATGATCGTACAAATAATCAAAGACGGAAAACAAGATAAAAGTATTAGATCTGATGCTGACTCAGATAAACTCTCTTATGTTCTTTGGGGAGAACTTTCAGGTATTATTCGCTATCTTCTACAAGAAACAGAGAATGTTAATTCTATTGATCATTACAACTACACGATTAGGCTTTTCTGTGAAGCAATCAAATTTAAGACAAATTAGACATGAAAAGATTTTTTAAAAATAACTATTATAAATAAGGAGTGTTAATGAAAAATTTATTGATCTTGGGAGCAGGAACTGCCGGTACAATGATGGCTAATCACCTAAAAAGGAAACTAAATAAAAAAGAGTGGAAAATCACAATAGTAGATCAACATAAAACACATTATTATCAACCCGGATTCTTATTTATCCCTTTTGATACTTACAAAGAAAAAGACGTTATAAAGACAAAAAAACAATTTATTCCAAACAGCGTTGAATACATCGAAAAAGCAATCGAAATTATCGAACACGATAAGAATATCGTGATTCTGAAAGACGGTACAAATCTTTCTTATGATATTTTGATCATTGCGACTGGTTCGAAAATAGTTCCTACTGAGACTGATGGTTTGGCTGGTGAGGGCTGGCAAAAAGATGTGTTTGATTTTTATACAATCGAAGGAGCAACCGCTCTACGAGATAAACTTAAAAACTGGCAAGGTGGCAAGTTCGTAATTCATCTTACGGAAATGCCGATAAAATGTCCAGTTGCTCCATTAGAATTTAGCTTTCTCGCCGATGCTTTTTTTCATAAGAAAGGAATTCGTGAAAAAGTTGAAATGACTTATATCACACCATTATCTGGGGCTTTTACCAAACAGAACTGCTCAAATGTTCTTGGTTATCTTTTAGAAGATAAGAAGATAAATTTAATTCCTGATTTTGATGTGGAACTTGTAAATGAGAAAGATAATTTTATTCAATCTTATGATGATCAAAAGATCAATTATGACCTTCTGGTAACAATTCCAACTAATATGGGAGATGATGTTATTGAGCGATCCGGTCTGGGAGATGATCTTAATTTTGTTCCAACACACAAACATACCTTACAATCAAAAAAGAAAGAAAATATTTTTGTGATCGGAGATGCAACAGATCTACCGAGTTCTAAAGCAGGTTCGGTTGCCCATTTTCAAGCAGATGTGTTAACTAAGAATATAAAGAACTTCATCAATGGCAAGGAACTTGTCAAAGAGTTCGACGGACATGCAAATTGTTTTATTGAGTCTGGCTTTGGTAAGGCCTTTTTGATAGATTTTAATTATGATGTTGAACCCGTAGAAGGAACATTTCCTCTACCAATTATTGGTCCGTTTTCTTTACTAAAAGAGAGTAGAATTAATCATATGGGAAAATTGGTTTTTAGGCATATTTATTGGAACATGCTCCTTAGAGGATTACCAATGCCGGGAATAACAACACAAATGAGTAAAATTGGAAAGAAACTATAAAAATAAATGAAGTTAAATTGCTTAAGCAATTTAACTTTTAAAAGGAGAAGGAAATGGCAACAAAAGAAATTGCTGGAAACACAATTGACGTGAATGAAGAAGGTTATCTTACAAATTTTGGTCAATGGAATGAAGCGATCGCAGAAGCTATTGCAATTGAAGAAGGTATTGAAAAACTGAGTGAAAGACATTGGGTTGTTCTAAAATATCTTCAGGATTTCTATAAAGAGAATGGAACAATGCCAACAATACGTAAAATGAAAAAATCTGGTGTTGTTGATACAAAAGAACTTTACAGTCTTTTTCCGGGTGGACCGCTTAAAAAATCATCCAGAATAGCCGGATTGAAAAAGCCTGAAAGCTGTATCTAAATAAGGAGAATAAAATGGAAGATGGAAAGATCAAAAAAGTATCGATTATCTGCGCTAAAGGCGGATTAGACGAAGTTTATCCTGCTTTAATATTGGCAAATGGAGCTAGAATGGAAGGCATGGAAGCTTCTATCTTTTTCACTTTTTTCGGTTTGAATGCTATTATGAAAAAGATGGTTAAAAAACTTAAAGTTGCAACAGTCGGAAATCCTTCATTAAACTTGGCCATGCCAATGATGAAATTCCCGATCACAGCACCTTTCCCTACCTGGATGGGAGCTATCCCTGGTGTTTCTGCAATGGCTACCGGAATGATGAAAAAAGAAATGGAGAGTTTGGATATTCCTCCAATTGATGAATTTCTTGAAATGATCTCTGATGCTGGTGGAAAAATATATGCTTGCAAACTTGCTATGGATATGTTTAAATTAACCAAGGATGATCTCATTGATCAGGTAGAGGAAGTTCTTACTGTTGGACAATTCTACGAAAAATCCGCAGGAGCATCCATAATTTTTACATAAATCATTGACGTAATATTTGGGATTTCAAAATTTCATTCTTGTAGATATAATTATAGAAAATGGGAGAAAGAAACGTGAGAAAAGTAATTGTAGTATTTATTGTAGTATTTGTATTTGTAAGTTCCATATATGCAGAAACTATTCATGTAATAACCCCTTATTTGGGAACTATTAATAATGATATGAGTAGAACAGTAGAAGGAAGTCCAATTGAGTTAAAGTTAGATGACAGCTCATTATTTAAAGGGCTTTATTTCCAATGGATAAATCCGGATAAATATCAATGGAATGCATTTGTGTATAATTCTGAGGATTTGAATTACAGTAGTTTGTGGGGAACACATTTCATTTTTGATTATTATCTGGGAGTTAAAGAGAATAGCAAATATGTGATCGGAGCTGGAATGGAATTTCTCACGATGACAACTGAAACTGATGAGATTTTTCCTTTTTCTAATTTTGAATTATCACAAAATATTTATGCCCCATTTTTACGAGCAGGAAAATATTTCTATCTTGGAGATGATAAGATCAAATATTCCTTAATGCCTTGGCTGGGAGCGGAATCTGACATTGTGAGAGGAGACATCGATTTCACAATACCACCTATGTATCCGGGTGGATCGGAATTTATTGTTAGTGACAATGCAGATGACGATTCATTTTATGCTTTAGCTGGATTGAATTTCAAAGTAACATTTTATCATTTCATCGATCTGAAATTGAAATATCATTGTAAAGTTGACCTCGAGGAAAGTGATACTTATGATGTGGCATCAGGAATGCTGAATATCTATTTCAATAGAAATTGGGGAATATCTTATCGTACTAAATATATGAAAAGTGCTGAGATGGAAAACATCTATCATATAGGTGGAATTGTTTACGCATTTTAGAATTGAAATAATGTGAGAAAACATTGAGCCAAGTTAGCATTTGCTGTCTTGGCTCATTTTCTATTTAGAAATTAACTTATTAATTCCCAAAAATAGTAAAGACAATATTCCTAAAGATAAACCAACAATAACACCCAGATCAATTATGCCCCGCCAGGGTTGTGAAATTTTTGATGCACTTACAATAAATGCTATGATTAAGAGCAGCATTGCATAAGAAATTATTATTCTTTTTTTGGGTGCTTTGAAGAATCCCATACAATAAAGTGGAGCCAATAAACGATCGATAAGTTTTCCATTTTCAACTAACAATTCAGAACGATTTATTACCCTTGGAACAAAACTGCAGTGGAGAGCAAAATACCCTTTTGCGACAATCATTACAGCCAAATATGCGATCAGGACAACCCAATTTAAAGTAGTTAATTCAAAAGAAAAACCTTCACGAACATGTGGATACAAACGAAAAATAGCACTGGAAAAGATAGCAATAACTCCTCCAATGCTATAAAT
>JAGLPW010000031.1 GCA_023137125.1 Candidatus Cloacimonadota bacterium
AAAGTAGGAACGATCACAAAAGCTCAGGTAAAAAAAATAGCTGAGATAAAAATGAAAGATCTAAACGCATATAACATTGAAGGTGCTATGCGTATGATAGAAGGTACTGCAAGAAATATGGGAGTTTTAGTCGAAGACTAAACCAATTGATTTCTATGCAGGAGATTATCGATAAGGAGTGTTAATGACTAGTAAAAGGTACAAACAAGCTCATGAGATGATCGACAAAACAAAAAGATATGAGCTCGACGAAGCCATAGAATTGCTTTTGAAATATCCAAAAGCTAAATTCGATGAAACCGTTGAACTACATATGAATTTAGGTGTCGACCCTCGGAAAGCTGATCAACAAATCAGGAACTCTTTAGTATTGCCAAATGGTAGTGGAAAAACTTCTACTGTTCTTGTTTTTGCAGAAGGCGATAAAGCTGATGAAGCAAAAGAAGCTGGTGCCGATTTTGTTGGAGTAGATGAATACGTTGAAAAGATCAACTCTGGTTGGTTTGGTTTCGATGTTGCAATTACAACTCCAAACTTAATGGGCAAGATCGGTCGTTTGGGACGTGTTTTAGGACCTCGTAGTCTTATGCCGAACCCAAAAGACGGAACAGTTACAATGGACGTGAAGAAGGCAGTTGCAGATGCAAAAGGTGGAAAGATTAATTATCGTATAGATAAGTTTTCAAACCTTCACATTATTGCCGGTAAATTAAGTTTTACTGCAAAGCAACTTTCAGAAAATGTTCTAACTATTATTTTAGCAATTATTAGAGAAAGACCTGCAGCATTAAAAGGCATTTACATTAATTCAATGAACATCACTTCAACTATGGGCCCCGGAATTAAATTAGACGTTACAAGCATTTCAAAGCTTGCGAAGCAGTAGGAGAGTTTACTATGGTACAACCATACAAAGAAGAAGCAGTAAAAGTAATCAAAGATAGACTCGACAATGCAAAATCAATCGTTCTGATTGATTATAAAGGGATCAATATTGAAGAAGTTGATGAGTTACGAAACAGAATGCGGAATGCAAATGTTGATTATTTCATTTCAAAGAACACATTCATTAAAATCGCACTTAATGAATTGGGAATCAAAGAATTTGACGAACATTTAAGTGGCCCAACTGCTGTGGCAATCTCAAAAGTAGATGAAGTAGCAGCTGCCAGAGAATTAGCCAAATTCAAAAAAGATATTATGGATGACAAGGACTTCCCGAAGTTCAAAATTGGTTTAGTTGGAAAAGATATTATGGATATATCTCAACTGGAACAATTAGCTGATCTTCCTTCTAAAGAAGTTTTATTGTCAATGATTTTACAAGGTTTCAATGCACCTATCAATGGTTTTGTTGGTGCACTTAGCGGGATCTTGAGAAAATTTATCTATGCAATCGACACAATAGCCAAACAAAAAGAAAATAAATAAACATATATACGATGGAGGATATAATGGCTGACAAGAAGCAACAAGTTATTGATATTATTAAGGAAATGAGTGTAATTGAACTTTCCGAACTTGTAAAAGAACTCGAAGAGATCTTCGATATTACTGCTGCTGCTCCAGTAGCCGTTGCTGCACCTGGTGCTGCTGCCGGCGGAGAAGCTGCTGAAGAAAAAACAGAATTTGACGTTATTTTAACTAGCTCTGGAGCAAAGAAAATCCAAGTTATTAAGACTGTACGTGCAATTACAAAATTAGGTTTAAAAGAAGCTAAAGAATTAGTTGATAATGCACCAAACCCTGTTGTTAAGGGTGTTGCAAAAGAAGAAGCTGAAGCCGTTAAAGCTCAAATTGAAGAAGCTGGCGGATCGGTAGAAGTTAAATAATCAACAATATTATTATACGGAAGTGAACTAATTGGTCCACTTCCGTTACCTTATTTATAATGATGGAAATTTGTACAAAATTATAATTGTACGCTAAAAAATAAGGAGTATAAACTTTTGAAAATTCAAAATTTTTCTCGTATCAGAAAGAAAGCTGAACAGTCTGGTCTTCCTTTCGTACACGTGCCAAATCTGCTTTCGATGCAAATTGATTCTTATGATCAATTTCTTCAGAAAGAGGTTCATCCACAAAAACGTTACGAAGAAGGACTTCAAGCTGTTCTTAAATCAATATTCCCGTTAGAAGACCAGAAAGGTATCTACTACCTTGAATTTATTGATTATATTGTACTTAAAGAAAAATATTCAACTGATGAATGTATCGAAAGAAATCTTTCCTATCAAGCCCCTGTTAAAGCTAGAATGAGACTCGTAATTTATGATGAGGAAATTCTTAAAGAAACAGGTGAAAAAAGGGTTAAAAGCACGATCGAACAAGATGTATTTCTTGGCGAGATCCCTCTGATCACAAAACAGGGTACATTCATTATCAACGGAGCTGAACGTGTTATTATTAGCCAGCTTCATAGATCTCCCGGCATCTTTTTCTCTGAAGCAAAACATCCAAGCGGCAAAATATTAAATTCCGCAAAGTTGATCCCATATAACGGTTCATGGCTTGAATTCAATATGGATAGTTACGACGCTCTTTTTGTACTTATCGATAAAAGACGAAAGCTGCCGGCAACCGTTTTATTGCGTGCTGTTGGACTTTCAACAAATGATGATCTCAGAAATTATTTCTATGAAAAAGAAAAAATCGATGTGAAAAAAGCTAAAGATCGATTCCTTTTTGCTGATGTTATGAATAAAGAAACCGGTGAAATACTTTTTGATGCCGGCAGTGAAATTGGAAATGATGAGATCGAAGCGATGATCGAAGGTGGAATTAAAAAGATAGATGTCATTAAATCTAATTTTGAGATCACTAGAAAAATAATTGAACAAACTATCGCTAAAGATCAAACGACTACTCAAGAAGAAGCATTAAAGAAGATATACACACTTATACGTCCGGGTGAAGAACCTACATATGAAATTGCTTTAGATCTTTTTAATAGAATGTTCTTTAATGAAAGAAGATACAATCTTGGTAAAGTTGGACGGCATAAACTTAATACTCGCTTAGGTTTGGATATTGATATAAACACTCATGTTCTTACAAAAGAAGATCTTATTGCGATCATCGATAAATTGATCGCTGTATATAAAGACGAAGATAAAATTGATGATATTGACCATCTGGCAAATAGAAGAGTTAGAACTGTTGGTGAGCTTCTGGCTGAGCAATACAACATCGGTCTTTCCCGTGTTGCCAGAACTGCTGTAGAAAGAATGTCGATAGCTAATCCGGATGAAGTTACTCTTCACGACTTGATCAATAGCAATGCGCTTATTGCGGTTGTGCAGTCATTCTTCCTTACGGGACAACTTTCTCAATATATGGAACAAACTAATCCGTTAACCGGAATTACACATAAAAGAAGACTCTCAGCTCTCGGACCTGGTGGACTAACCAGAGAACGAGCAGGTTTCGAGGTTCGAGACGTTCATTATTCTCATTATGGACGTATCTGCCCTATTGAAACTCCTGAGGGTCCAAATATCGGTCTAATTTCTTCACCTGCCATGTATGCGAGAGTTAATGAACTTGGATTCTTAGAAACTCCTTATATTAAGGTAGAAAATAGCAAGATCACTTCTGAAGTTCAATTCCTTGATGCGAATCAGGAAGAAAGTTATATTATTGCACAAGCCAATGTGAATTATGATGAAAATACTAATATTACAGATAAGTTTGTGTTTGCCCGTCATCAAGGTGAATTCTTACAGGTGAAACCTGAGGATGTACAATTCCTTGATGTATCTCCACAGCAGATAGTTTCAGCATCTGCATCACTTATTCCATTCTTGGAACATGACGATGCAAACCGTGCTTTGATGGGATCTAACATGCAGCGTCAAGCGGTTCCTTTGATGAATCCGGAAGTTCCAATGGTTGGAACGGGAATGGAAGAGATCATTGCCAGGGATAGTGGTTCAACTGCTACAGCTCCTTTTGATGGTGTGGTTAAGAAAGTTACAAGTTCTTATATAGATATTGAAAGAGATAATCCTGATGAAAGTATACTTGATATTGGTACGAATAATCGTATCTATCTTAAAAAATTCTCACGTTCAAATCAAGATACAGCCATTCACCAAAGACCTTCTGTTGAAGCAGGAAATAAGGTGAAGAAAGGAGATTTGATCTCTGATGGTCCTTCAATAGTTGATAACAGATTAGCACTAGGAAGCAATATGTTGGTTGCCTTCATGCCTTGGTATGGATACAATTATGAAGATGCTATTATTCTTAGCGAAAAAGTTGCTCGAGAAGATCTACTTACATCTGTCTATATTGAAGAACATGAAGTTCTTGTTCGTATTATGAAAAACGGAAAAGAAGAGCTTGCCTACGATATTCCTAATGTTCCAATTAAAGCTCTTAGAAACCTGGATAAATCTGGTGTTATAAGAGTTGGATCTGTAGTAAAAGCAGGTGACATCATCGTTGGAAAAATAACTCCGAAGAATGTAGATATCGATCCTTCCCCGGAAGAGAACCTTATGCGTGCTCTTTTCGGTGATCGTGCCGGAGATTTTACAAATAGCTCACTTAAGGCAAAACCTGGAATGGAAGGCGTGGTTATTGATGTGAAAGTTTTCTCACGTCTCGAATCTACAGAAGAATTTGAAGATCAAGAATTAAAGCTAGAATCTCTTCAACGCATCAAGCAGGAACATAAAGCAAGACAGAAAAAAATCCAGGAATACCTTCAAGGTAAACTGGAGAAAATTCTTATTGGAAATACAGCTAAGAACATTGTTGATGAAAAAACAAATATGTTCTTTATCCCTTCCGGCATAAAGATCACAAAAAATAATTTGAAAAAGATTAATTTCAAGCGTCTGAATCTCGATTATGATCTGGTAGATGATGCTGAAATGAATCAAAATATATATAATGAGATCATCCTGAAAGCTAAAACAGCTTATGAAGAAAGTGACAACATATTCAAAAAAGCTAAAGAACGTCTTAAACATGGTGACGAACTTCCTTATGGTGTTCGCAAAATGGTTAAGGTATATATTGCCAAGAAACGTAAGATCGCAGTTGGTGATAAAATGGCTGGTCGTCACGGAAACAAGGGTGTAATATCTAGAGTAAGTCCTATTGCCGATATGCCTTATATGGAAAATGGTGAATCAGTTGACATTATTTTGAACCCGCTTGGTGTGCCTTCTCGTATGAATATCGGTCAGATCATGGAGACACATCTTGGAATGGCAGCTAAAACACTTGGTATTCATTTCGAAACTCCAGTTTTCGATGGTGCAACTCTTGCTGATATTGATAAATCTATGAAGAAAGCCAAACTGGAATTGGATGGAAAACAAGTACTCTATGATGGGAAAACAGGTGAACCTTTCAAGGAAAGAGTTACGGTAGGAATTATGTATATGCTTAAACTTAATCACCTGGTTGCAGATAAAATGCATGCCCGTTCAACTGGACCTTACTCACTTATCACGCAACAACCTTTAGGTGGTAAAGCTCAACATGGCGGTCAGAGATTAGGAGAGATGGAAGTATGGGCACTTGAGGCTTACGGAGCTTCTCGTCTTTTGGAAGAGATGCTAACTATCAAGAGTGATGATGTAGAAGGTAGAACTAATGCATTCAAAGCTATTACAAGCGGTTTGAACCCACCGAAACCTGGTATCCCAGAATCTTTCAATGTATTAGTAAGTGAATTAAAATCCCTCTGCTTTGACGTTGAGTTTCTTGCAGACAAGAAGCATAATGGAGGTTTATAAGTGATTAGAGATATTAAGCGTGATAAAAGAATAGAAAATTACGATAAAGTAAGAATTAAGATAGCTTCTCCCGATTCGATCCGTGAATGGAGTTATGGTGAAGTTACAAAACCTGATACCTTAAATTATCGTACACTCAAGCCTGAAAAGGGCGGTCTTTTCTGCGAAAGGATTTTTGGTCCTGAAAAGGATTACGAATGTAGTTGCGGAAAATACAAGAAAAAGCGTTTCCAAAATACTGTGTGTGACCGTTGTGGTGTAGAAATAACTACCTCACGTGTACGTCGTTCACGTATGGGTCATATCGAACTGGCAGTTCCAATTTCTCACATCTGGTTTGTAAAAAGTATGCCGAGTGTAGTTGGAACACTTCTCAATATGCCGGTTAGTAAGCTAGAACGTGTTCTCTATTATGAATCGTATATTGTTCTTAATCCGGGTGATAGCGATTACGAAGAGAGAGACCTTGTAAATGTTGATGAATACTACGAGATCAGAGATCGTATTGGTGAAGATTTCGTTGCTTTAATGGGAGCAGAAGCTATCAAAGTTCTGCTTGAAGAGATCAATCTTGAAGATGAAGCAATGAATCTGCGTACGATCATTAAGATGGAAACTTCCATTCAGAAGAAGCAGAAAGCAATAAAACGCCTTAAGGTTATTGATGCTTTCCGTAAATCCGGAAATAATCCCGGCTGGATGGTTTTAGAAGTTCTCCCTGTTTTACCACCAACCCTAAGACCATTAGTTCAACTTGACGGTGGAAGATTCGCAACAGCTGATTTCAATGAACTTTATAGAAGAGTAATTACTCGTAATAACCGACTTCGTGGTCTTATTGATATTAATGCTCCTGAAGTTATCTTAAGAAATGAAAAACGTATGTTGCAGGAAGCTGTAGATGCTCTTATTGATAACTCTAGAAAATCTAGACCGGTAAAAGGAAGAGGTAACAGACCTCTTAAAGCTCTTGCCGATCAGCTTAAAGGTAAAAGCGGTAGATTCCGTCAAAACCTGCTAGGTAAACGTGTGGATTATTCCGGACGTTCTGTTATTACTGTTGGACCAAATCTCAAGCTTCATCAATGCGGATTACCAAAAGAGATGGCTATAGAACTTTTTAAACCTTTCATTATTGAAAGATTAGAGAAGATCGGTGAAGCCGAAAAAGCAAAAACTGCAAAAAAATTAATTGAGAAGAAACGTCCTGAGATCTGGAAGATCCTGGAAGATGTTATCAAAGACTATCCAGTTCTTCTAAACCGTGCCCCTACGCTGCATAAACATGGTATCCAGGCATTCATGCCGGTACTTACAGAAGGAAAAGCAATAGAGCTGCATCCACTTGTATGTATCCCATATAATGCAGATTTTGACGGTGACCAGATGGCAGTTCATGTACCACTTTCCAATGAAGCTCAAATGGAAGCACGAGTTCTTATGTTATCAACAAGAAATCTGTTGCTTCCTGCAAGTGGAAAATTGGCAATGGCAACAAATCAGGATATCGTTCTGGGTAATTACTATTTAACTGTTTTGAAAGATAAACAACCTGAAGATACTAAGAAATTGAAATATTTCAGTTCTTCTGATGAAGTGATACTTGCCTATGAACAGGAAGACCATTTAAAAAACCAAAAGGGTAATATTGATAATAAAGTTGATTTAGATCTATATACCTGGATCAACGTTCTCATTGATGGAAAGATCATTACAACAACCATTGGTCGGGTTATTTTTAATCAAATCCTTCCTCCAGAAATTTCTTTTAAAAATTATACTTTTACAAAAGGTAAATTGAACGATCTTTCAATGGAATGCTATGAAACTATTGGACAAGCGAGAACAGCAGGATTTCTTGATAACATTAAAGATCTTGGTTTTAAATATGCAACAAAAGCGGGTATTACATTTAGTTCCAGTGATGTAATCTCTCCAAAAGATAAAAATAAATTTATAGCAAAAACAGAAAAAGAAGTAGCTAAGATCATAAGTAGTTATATGAATGGCGAGATCACTGAAACAGAACGTTATAACCGTGTAATTGATAAGTGGAAAATGACTACTGAGAAAGTTACTGATCTTCTTATGAAAGAATTGGAAGCTGATCAGGATGGTTTCAACTCAATAAATATGATGTACCTTTCTGGTGCTCGTGGTGGTAAAGACCAGATCAAGCAGCTTGGAGCTCTTCGTGGTTTAATGGATAAACCTTCACGAGGTACTTCAGACAGTGTGGCAGAAGTTATTGAAACTCCTATTAAATCTAACTTTAAAGAAGGTCTTACCGTTCTTGAATACTTTATCTCTACCCACGGTGCTCGTAAGGGGCTGGCAGATACAGCTCTTAAAACTGCAGATGCAGGATATCTCACAAGACGTCTTGTAGATGTTGCTCAGAATGCTGTTATAACGAGTGAAGATTGTGGAACTATCGAAGGTATTAACGTTAGTGCTCTTAAGGAAGGATTGGAAACTGTAGAACCGCTTTATGAAAGAATCAAAGGCAGGACAACTGCTGAAGATATTATAGACCCGGTTACCGAAAAGATTATCGTGTTTGCAAATTCTGAGATCACAAATGAGATGGCTCAAACCATCCAAAATCACGGCATCAATTCCGTCAGGATCAGATCCGTTTTGACTTGTGAATCTAAGAATGGGATTTGTGCGAAATGTTACGGTAGAAATCTGGGTAATAATAAACCTTCTACCATTGGTGAACCGGTGGGTGTAATTGCTGCACAAAGTATTGGTGAACCTGGAACCCAGCTTACACTTCGAACCTTCCATATTGGTGGAACAACAAGTACTGATGTGGATCTGGCAGAAGTAGCTGCAATCACAGATGGCTCTATACAGTTTGAAAAGATGAATACAGTTATAAACCGAAATGAAGAACTTATTTCCAGTGGTTATTTCGGAAAGATCAAAATAATCAGTGATGAAGATGGTTCTGTATTAGAATCATATAAAGTGGAATATGCTGCTACTATTTTTGTACAGGATGGTCAAAAAGTTGTTAAGAATACTAAGTTATTTAGTTGGGACCATTACAATAATCCACTTATCGCTCCGGCCAAAGGTGAACTTAAATTTGAACATTTCGTGAAAGATATTACCTACAAGGAAGAATTTAATGAACTTACCGGATCAAGAGAGATCACAATCATCGAATCTAAGGACCGTAAACTTCAAGCTCAGTTCAAGATCATTCCAAAAAAGGGTAAACAAATTCTCGTTCCTATCCAATCTGGTTTGATGGTTGAGGTTGAAGATGGTATTTATGTCTATCCGGGGGATGTACTTGGTAAATCTTCCCGTATTACTGTAAAACAGAGTGATATTACTGGTGGTCTACCACGTGTTCAAGACCTTTTCGAAGCTCGAGTACCAAAAGAAAAAGCTATTCTGTCTGAAATTGCCGGATTAGTTTCTATTGGAGACCTCTCAAAATCCGGACGTGTAATTTACATCAATGCTGGAGAGGAGACAGAAAAGAAATATATCATCCCGCCTGGAAAAAGGATTATCGTTCACGAAGGTGACAGAGTTGAAAGTGGTGATGCTTTATCAAGTGGTCCACTTGATCCTCACGATATTCTTAAAGCAAAAGGTATCACTGCTGCGCAAATGCTTATTGTTAATGAGATCCAGGAAGTTTATAGAAAACAGGGTGTAAAAATCGACGATAAACACATTGGTGTGATCATTCGTCAAATGTTTAAAAAAGTTAGAATTCTCAATCCGGGACACACAATGTTCCTGGAAGGTGAAATCGTAAATAGAAATCAAGTTAATAGAGAAAACAAGCGCATTGAAGAAGAGGGTGGCGAAGGAGCTACCTTTGAGCAACTCCTTCTGGGTATTACAAAAGCTTCGCTGTTAACAGAAAGCTGGCTTTCTGCAGCTTCGTTCCAAGAGAC
>JAGLPW010000032.1 GCA_023137125.1 Candidatus Cloacimonadota bacterium
GTTCTTACTCAAGCTTCTATTGAAGGTAAAGTGGATAATCTCGAAGGTCTTAAAGAAAGTATTATTATCGGTCATAGAATTCCGATAGGTACAGGAACCAAGTTCTATAATGACCAGGTTAAAAAAGCTATTGATGAAGGTAAATCAATTACCGAGATCATTCAAGAGTTTGCTCATCAGGAAAAAGAAGAATCGCTTGATGATATACTTGATTTCTAATAAATAAACGGAGGAAACAGTGCCAACAATTAATCAGTTGATACGTAAAGGCAGAAAGAAGATAGTGAAGAAGAAGCAAAACAGAGCTCTCGATTCCTGCCCACAAAGAAGAGGTGTGTGTACAAGAGTTTACACAACCACACCAAAAAAGCCGAACTCAGCTCTTCGTAAAGTTGCCAGAGTACGCCTTACTAATGGTGCAGAAGTAACAGTTTATATTCCTGG
This sequence comes from Candidatus Cloacimonadota bacterium, assembly GCA_023137125.1. GTDB lineage: Bacteria > Cloacimonadota > Cloacimonadia > Cloacimonadales > TCS61 > Tenebribacter. The sequence goes on from JAGLPW010000032.1 coordinate 445, forward strand.
AGAAGGTCACAACCTGCAGGAACACAGTATCGTTCTCGTTCGCGGTGGAAGAGTTAAAGACTTACCTGGTGTTAGATACCATATCGTTCGTGGTGCACTTGACACAGCAGGTGTTGATGGTCGTATTCATTCTCGTTCGAAATACGGAACGAAGAGACCTAAGAATTAGGAGGATGTAGATGTCAAGAAGACGAAAAGCAATTGAAAGAGAGATATATCCTGATCCAAAATATAAGAGTATTGTTTTAAGTAAATTCATCAATGCTGTTATGAAAGAAGGAAAAAAGAGTTTAGCAGAGAAGATCGTTTATGGTGCATTAGAAATTATCGAAAAGAAAACAGGTGAACCTGCACTGGACGTTTTTACTACTTCAGTAGATAATGTAAGACCTCTTATCAAAGTGGTTTCACGTCGTATTGGTGGATCAAACTATCAAGTTCCTACAGAAGTTAATAAGAAAAACGCTCAAGCAATGGCATATAGATGGATCATTTCTTTCTCCAGACAACGAGCGGAGAAAACCATGGTTGAACGCCTTGCAGGAGAACTTCTGGCTGCTTATAAAAAAGAAGGTGCAAGCATAAAACGCCGTGAAGATGTTCATAAAATGGCGGAAGCTAATAAAGCATTTGCTCACTTTAGAGTTTAAAGAAAAAATCGCATTATGTCAAAGAACAGAGATTTATCTGAGATACGTAATATTGGCATAATGGCTCATATTGATGCCGGTAAAACAACAACTACCGAAAGGATATTGTTTTATACCGGCATCATTCATAGAATGGGGGAAGTTCATGATGGAAATGCTGTGATGGACTGGATGGCACAAGAAAAAGAACGTGGCATCACGATCACTTCAGCTGTAACTACCTGCTTTTGGAAAAAGAAACAAATTAATATTATTGATACTCCCGGTCATGTAGACTTCACAGCCGAAGTTGAAAGATCTTTAAGAATATTAGATGGAGCTATTGGTATATTCTGTGCAGTAGGCGGTGTGGAACCGCAATCCGAAACAGTTTGGCATCAGGCTGATAGATATAAAGTGCCGCGTATAGCTTTTATTAACAAAATGGATCGATCGGGTGCAGATTATGAGCATGCTATAGATATGATTAACGACCGTCTTACAAAAAATGCGCTTGCTGTTCAACTACCAATTGGTCAAGAAGACAAGTTTGAAGGCATTATCGACCTTATCAGCATGAGAGCTGTCTATTTCGATCAGGAAACAATGGGTCTAAAATATCATACTAAACAAATTCCTGATGAATTATTAGAAACTGCTGAGAATATGCGAAACAAGCTTTTAGAACATATTTCAGAATACGATGATTTAATCATGGAAAAATATCTTGAAGAAAAAGAGATCTCAGAAGTTGAGATCATTTCAGCTATCCGCAATAGTGTAATCAAGCATCAATTTGTTCCAGTATTATGTGGTTCTTCTCTCAAAAATAAGGGAGTACAACTTTTATTGGATGCTATCAATAATTATCTACCATCCCCTCTGGATATTCCACCTGCAATAGGTACAAAAGGAGATGGTACTGAAGAAGTTCTTGTTCAACCCGATCCGAAAGGGCAATTCTCTGCTTTAGCTTTTAAGGTTCAGATCGATAAATATGTTGGAAAACTAATTTATGTCAGGGTCTATTCCGGTTCAATTAAACGCGGAAGTTCAATTATGAATCAATCAACCGGCAAGAAAGAACGTATCTCTCGTGTTCTTCAGGTTCATTCCAATAAAAAGAAAGATATCCTTGATTTGGAAGCAGGTGATATTGCTGCTCTTGTTGGTCCTAAAGGTATTCAGACTGGTGATACCCTCACCTCAGATGGTCTCGACTTACTCCTCGCACCTATCACTTTTCCCGATTCTGTAATTTCCATAGCAATTGAACCAAAGACACAAGCTGATAAAGAAAATCTGGATATCTCTTTAAAAAAATTGGAAGAAGAGGATCCAACCTTTAGGGTTTCCCAGCATAAAGATACAGGTCAAACACTTATCTCAGGTATGGGAGAACTGCATCTTGAGATCATTATCGACAGGCTTAAACGGGAATTTAATGTTAAGGCAAATGATGGGAATCCACAAGTTGCATATCGTGAAAGTATTATAAATGAAGTGATAACAGATGGAGAATTTATTAGAGAGATGAATGGGAAGGGGCATTATGCTGTGGTCAAATTAAAACTTACCCCACTCAAATTTGATGAACTTAAACCGGGAGAAAAGAACAGATTTATAAATTCCATAGATCAGGAAGTTATTCCTAAAGAGTTTTGGAAAGCAATTCGGAATAGTTCACTAAATGCATGTCTGGATGGTCCTTTAATGAGCAGCCCGATAGAACGTGTTAGAATAGAGCTGATAGGCGGAAAATTCAACGAAGTTGATTCCAGCGAAACTGCTTTCAGTATTGCTTCTTCTATTGCTGTTAATAATGGTCTTAGAAAAGCAAAAGCTGTAATCATGGAACCTATCATGCTTATTAGTATTATTTCTCCAGAAGATTTTGTAGGAGAGATAATTGGAGATATTAATGCTAAACGCGGCAGGATCGAGCATATTAGAAATGCAAATCAGAAACAAGAGATCACTGCTCATGTTCCTATGAGCGAACTATTTGGATATTCTACCAGATTACGATCGATTTCGCAAGGCAGAGCCGATTATACAATGGAATACCTCAAGCACGAGAAAACTCCTGCTAATATTCAAGAAAAGATCTTAAAAAAAGTAAGAGGATATTAATAATCAAAATATTGTCCCAAAGTATTTAATGGTTCATTCTACAGAGTGGACCTTTTATTTTATAGGAGAGTAACTTGAGAGTCTGGACGATTCGGAAGTTGTTAGATTGGCTTACAGCACAACTAAAGAAAAATGAAATTACAAGTCCAAAACAAAATGCAGAAACTATAATTTCCCATGTTTTACAAATGAAGCGACTTGATATATATCTTCAGCCTGAGAAAGAGATCTCAGAAGCCCAGCTTAAAATAATTTTAGAAATTACCACTCGCAGAAAAAAGCACGAACCTCTCCAATACATCTTGGGAGAGACAGAATTTTACGGTTATAAATTCAAAGTTTCCAATAGTGTATTGATCCCTCGTCCCGAAACAGAATTACTGGTTGAAAAAATAATTCATGAAGAGAAAAACATAGATAATATCCTGGATATAGGCACCGGTTCCGGTGCAATTATAATTGCATTGGCCAAAAATCTGGATACTGAAAACATTGATGCAGTTGATATATCCGAATCTGCATTGAAGATAGCTCAACAAAATGCTGACTTGAATAATGTTGAGATCAATTTTTTCCGATCTGATATCTATGAAAATATCACTAACAAATATGATCTGATAATCTCTAATCCCCCCTATATTTCTCAGGATGAATACGAACTGCTACCTAAAGAAATTAAGGATCACGAACCAAGATCTGCACTTCACGCTGAGAATAATGGTCTGTATTTTTATAAAAAAATCTTACAAAATGCAAAAGAACATTTGACGGAATTTGGTAAAATATATTTTGAAATAGGATATGATCAGGCTGAGAAGATAACTGGAATTGCTAAAGAAAACGGATTTAGTAAAATTCAGGTTTTTAAAGATCTAAATGGTTTTGATAGGATCATGAGAATAATTAATAGATAAAGCAATGAGGATATATGGATAAATTTGTAATAACCGGTGGTAAGAAATTAGCTGGAGATGTTAAGATAAGCGGTGCAAAAAATGCTATTTTGCCAATTATGACTGCCGCACTTTTGGCAAAAGGAAAATCAATATTTCATAATGTTCCACATCTTAATGATATTAAAATGATGGCCCATGTCCTCAGGGTTTTGGGAGCTCGGGTAGAATATGAAAATGAGACTTTAAGTATCGATACAACTCATGCCGATTATTATGAAGCACCTTACGAACTGGTAAGTAAGATGCGCGCATCGATCTATGTATTAGGTCCCTTGTTGGCAAGATGTGGTAAAGCAAGAGTCTCTTTTCCCGGTGGATGTGCAATTGGAACTCGCCCTGTAGATCTTCATTTAAAGGTGATGGAAGCTTTGGGTGCTACGATCGATATCGAGCATGGTTATATAAATGCTGCCTGTGAACATCTTGAAGGAGCCAAAATAAGATTTGAAAAGGTAAGTGTGGGAGCTACTGCTAATGCTGTTATGGCTGCGGTTCTTGCTGACGGTATTACAAATTTACATAATGTAGCCAAAGAACCTGAGATCGGAAGTCTAATTAATTGTTTAGTGTTAATGGGCGCTAAGATTGAAGGAAAAGATACAAACCATATTCAGATCACCGGTGTTAAAGAATTGCAACCTATCGAAACTGAAATGATACCGGACAGGATCGAAGCCGGTACTTTTCTAATTGCAGGTGCTATAACAGGAAGTAGAATATCTATCTCAAATTGTATCCCCGAACATATTCAATCACTGTTGGATAGATTGATCCAGGCAGGTTGTAAACTGAATATCGGCAAAATGAAAGTGGAGATAATTCCGCCATCTGAAATACTTCCGGTTAATATTGTTACCTATCCTTATCCTGATTTTCCTACTGATCTGCAAGCACAGTTCATGGCTCTAATGACTCTCGCTAAAGGAGAATCCAGAATTGAAGATACAATTTTCCCTGACAGATTAATGCACGTGGCAGAACTTAACAGATTGGATGCTGATATATCACTAGAAAAACATGTTGCAGTTGTGAATGGTGTGAACTCATTAAGTGGTGCAATGGTAATGGCAACAGACCTAAGAGCAAGTGCTGCACTGGTTCTGGCCGGACTCGCCGCGATGGGTGAAACAACAATTTCCAGGATCTATCACATCGATAGAGGCTACGATAAAATAGAGGTTAAACTGCAAAAACTTGGAGCAGAAATAAAAAGGATCAAGGGGTAGATAACACTTATCAACCTGTTACTTCCGGAATTTATCTGTATAAATTGAAGCACGGCTGTTATACTTCTACTAAGAAAATGATCCTGATGAAATAAAAAATCTTTAGATAAAAAAAGCTCCCTTCATTGTTGAAGTGAGCTTTTTTTTATTTGCTATCGAATTATTTTCTCAGTAATTTTTCACACATCTCTACAACATTTATGGCATTCGGACAATAGCCATTGCAGCCAAATTTCACTGCCAGGTTTTCATTCATGGAAGCACCACCTGCAACAAGGATGACCTTAATTCCTTCTTTTTTGATCAACCCTGCTATTTCTTCTATCCGGTCTATCGTAGTTGTCATCATTGCAGATAAACCTAAAATGTCAGCATTGTATTCTTTTACTGCTTCAATGATCTTTTTGGCAGAGATATCTGTTCCAATATCGATTACTTCAAATCCACCACTTTTTAGAACTGTTCCTACAATTTTTTTTCCAATATCATGAATATCACCTTCCACAGTTGCGATCACTACTTTTGCCTTATATCTCTTCGATTCCGAAGTCAGAGAGTTCAAATAATCAAAAACCGGTTGAGTAGTATCATTTACCATAAGTAATTGTGGAAGATATATCTTTCCCTTTGCATAAAGGTTTCCTACTTTTTCCATTGCTTTACCCAGAATATTCTGACTGATCTCGATGGGAGTATGATCCGACAGCATTTTTTCGATTTCCTGTTTTAATATTTGCGTTTCACCTGTAAACATCAGCTTCAATATCGGGTCATCAATTTCTAATTTAGATGATGGACAGAGTTCCTGCCCCTTTAGTTTAAGAGAACCATGTAAATTATCCATAACAAAATTATCACCTGAATTCATTATCGCTGCATTCAGACCACTGTTCACACATTGAGCTATAAATGCACCGTTCAGGTAAGATCGATCCGGTAGGCCAAAACTGAGGTTGGAAAGACCGATTACTGTCTTAATACCAAGTTTGGAAAGTTGCCTGATAGTTCTGCGGGTAATCTCAGGATCATTATTAGCACCCAGGGAAAGTACCAGAGCATCGGCAAATACACGATCGCGGGATATTCCGTTTTCCTCGAGAACTTTTATTCCTTCCAATATCAGCTGAACACGCTCATCAACAGTTTCCGGAATCTGTTTGCCCATAGCCAACAAGATTAACATACCACCATACTTTTTCAGGAGTTTACTTTTCCTTTCCAGGCTTTTAGGTGTTATTCTGGCAGAATTGATAAGCGGACGACCGGGATATTCGCGTAAACACTGCTCAAGGTATTTGTTGGTTTGAATATCCATAGATAAGGGTAAGGAAGATTGTTTGTCTAATTTCCTGATAACATCCTGAAAGTGTGAGAAATCCAACATTTTTTCTATTCCGAGATTAATATCCAAAACAGTTGCACCTTCATGTTTCTGCGCTTCTGCTTCCTGCAGGACAGTAGAAAAATCTCCATCAATGATCTGTTGCTGAAACTTTTTTCTCGAAGCCGGGTTAATCCGTTCCCCGATGATTGTGAATGGAGTTACATCCTTGATAATTGTTCGAGATGATAATGTTTGCTTCACCGTTTTATTTCTTGGTTTTGGTTTATATTTTTTGGCAAAGCGATGAACTAGTTTAATATGATCCGGTCCTGTGCCGCAGCATCCTCCGATAATATTGGCACCCAGATTTATAAAATCTTCTACGTGGATAGCAAACTCTTCCGGTGAAGTTTTATAGAATAGGCTATTGCCATCATAATACGGGTTGCCTGCATTTGGTTCCACAGAGAGGAATTTACTGGTGTTTTCTGCTACTTCCCGGAAGACATCCAGCATTTCTTCAGGTCCTGTGGAGCAGTTAATGCCAATCACATCTACGTCTAGGTCGTCAAACACAGTTGCAAAGATTCGGGCAGAAGTTCCGGTTATAGTGCGCGCATTAGATTCAAAGGTCATTTGGACGATTAACGGCAATTCTTCCGTAACTTCACGAATACCCCAGACAACAGCTTTCAGTTCTTTGATATCGGAAAAGGTTTCTACAATGAAGCCGTCAACTCCGGCTTCCAATAAGATTTCAGCCTGTTTGCGAAAACTCTCTACAGCATCTTCAAAATTCTGTGATCCCAATGGCTGTGGGAATTTACCTGTAGATGAAATATTCCCAAAAACAAGTACCTTGCCATTTGCTGCTCTCTTGCTGATCTTAACTGCTTCCAGATTGATTTTTTCAAAAAGATCTTTATAACCCAGTAATGCCAGTTTAGCAGGATTAGCATTAAAAGTATTTGTCAGTATTATATCGGCACCACTTTTTACATAGTTTCTCTGCAAAGCTTCCACAACTTCCGGATGTTTGATGTTTAGGATTTCACCAGGAACATTTCCATAGCCCATTTTGAAGTATTCGGTTCCATATCCACCGTCCAGGATAAGAATTTCCTGCTCCAAACGTTGCTTAAATTTATCTCGATTCATTTATTTCACCTCTTTCATTTAACCAGCCGATAAGGCAGATTGTGCTTTTTTTCGGAGTTAATATTCCCGTTTCTTTATCAGCAACTATTGCATTTATTTTTAGGAAGTCAGTCATCAATTCATTATTATATGTAATTGGTAAATCATCATAACCGGGAGAGAATCTCATAGTTCCTTTTCCTGATCGGGCACGCAATTTGCCGTCAAACCATTTATTCAATGCTTCCACAGATTCCGATGCCCAGGCATCCAGCAAAGTGGCTTCTAAAATTTTTTCTTCACCAATAAATTGTTTTATTTGTTGATCAATTTTAGAACCAAGTGTAGAAGCAAAAAGTGTTATGCTGGAAGACCCTTCTAACCTGGAAGGGATCAAATATATTGGAAATGCACTGGTTTTTTTATCATTTCCCGGATTTTCAATTTCAACAGGAAAATCCTGCCAGTAAATCACTGGCTCAGACAACTCCAATCCTTTTTTATATATTCTATTGATAACGCTGTTCAATGCTTTCGGGATAGCAGTAGAATGCTTCATAGCTACTCTGAACAGATAGCGCTTTTTTGTAGGCATGATCACATTCTTATCTGGTATAAGTATGTTGGCTGTTTTCATTTTATCCTCTTAAAGAATCATTGCCGAAGAAATCCTTTGATGTTTTCCAACAGAGCTTTGGCCGATCTTCCTTTTCCCATAGTAAAAAGGTGAATAGCTGGAACACCATAATCTATTAGCTTTTCCACCAGAGAAGTCATATAATGTGTTCCTGCCAGAAATTCTTCTTTTTCTGTACGTGCTTGCTCGAAGGCAGCAACAAGTTCCTGAGGAATATCAATATAAAAATCTCGTGGAATCCTTTGAAGGGATTTTCTCCTGATCACGGGTTTTATTCCCGGAATAATTGGAATAGTAATGCCAATTTTCCTGGCTTTTTCCACAAACCTCCTGTAGTAATCAAAGTTAAAAAAAATCTGAGTGATAATATAGTCGGCACCTTGATCCACTTTGTACTTGAGAGATTGAAGATCTTTTTCCATATTCATCGCTTCGAAATGTTTTTCAGGATATCCTGCTACGCCTATACAAAAGTCGGAAGCATTAGCGGATTCGATGGGATAGGTGAAAATACCTTTGTTCATGTCGGAGATTTGCTTTACGATTTCACTGGCATAAGAGAAGTTATCTTGTTCAGGATTGGACACATAATTATTAGGTACAGGATCTCCCCTGACGACAAAGAGATTCTGGAAATTAAGAAACTGAAAATCGATAAGCAAGTTTTCTAATTGAAAACGGTTACTACCGCTACAGATCAAATGAGGAACTGGTTCAATATTATACCGCTGTTTGATGGCACTTGCCAATCCTACAGTACCTGCATGTTTATTATGGGGAATTTTGTGAATTTCATTCCCAACCTCCTGAAAAGTGAATGATGTTTGATGATTAGTTACATTGATGAAAAGCGGATTGAAAGGCAGCAATTTTTCGATGGGAAGGAATATATTTTCTAATTTACTGCCTTTCCTGGGTGGAATAATCTCAATAGATAGAAAGGGCTTCTGTTTTAAATTCAGTGCTTCAGTTAATTTCATTTATTCCCTCCAAAATCGGGCTGTTTTCTTTTGGTGAAAGAGCTTTTAATTCAAGCTTTCCCTGAACCCCCAACTTATTATTCTTTATAATAAGAACATTTAATATATCGTCAAATACTTTTGTTCTTAATAAAGTTTTGGAAATATCCTCTTCGGTTTGAACCTGGTTACAGAATGCCGTCGCGAAAACATCTGCCAAAGCTGTATTTTTACATGCCACCACTACAGCATCCGCTTTTCCTTTACTGAAAGAGTGACCAAAGGTTCCGGCTGATGTACATATACCCAAAGGTGAATATACAGGCAGTATGTTTAATCCAACCTTACCAGAAAGAAGAGATGATCCTGCATATACTGAAATTGTGATAGGCTTATCGATTTTTATGAAAAGATCACCCCCGTTTTCTATGATCAATTCTCTCGGATTGAATTTATCAATAATAGCCTTTCCAACTTCCTGTGCGAATAATCCGGCTACTGCTGCCATGGGTCCGATATTAGCCTTTGATGCAGCTTTTGCCATTTTCTTAATGTTGTCCGATGCAGTTCGGGCAATTTCCAACGGAACCAGGCTTGTCCTGAATTCCGGGTTTTCAACGTTATATGTATCCAGTTCCCCTCGAAGGGTGATTATTTTTCTTCGGACAAAAGTCGGAATTTCTTTGCGATATGAATCCGGATCGATCCCTATCCAGAGGTCGGATTCCTTCCATATCACACAGAAACTGACAAACCGGTTTGTTCCCATTCCTTTACGGTAAAATCTTGGATGATACATTGTTACTCTTCAAACTGTAATTGGAATAGTTGCAAGGGGCATGCTTTCACACATAAACCGCAAGCTACACATTTATCCGGAGTAAAGACAAGCTCACTTTTTTCATTAAGGATGCTCAGGGCACTGGTGCAACAAACAGCTGTACAGGCTCCGCAATGCACGCATTTCTCAATTTCGAGATGGATCCGTTTCTCAAATGGGATCACTTCGATATCTTTGTGCTGCAAAAAGGAAATAGCTTGTTTCAATTTTATACTATTGGCGTCTAATTCTACCAACATAATTCCACTTTTTCCGGGATATATCTCTGCTCTCAGGATATTCACTCGAATATCGTACTCCTTTATCAGACAGTATGTAACTGGTTCTTCAACAGCACTGGGACGGAACTTTAATATATATTTTTTACTCATAGTCTTTACCTCTTATCTTTAATCCATTCAGAGATGTATTTTTAGGGAAGAGTTGCACCGGTTCAGTCAGGAAAAACTTCTTCCGTTGAATTCGGTTTTTCAAGTCTTCAGCAATTATTCGTGCTTTATACAGACTGGAGAGGGGTGCTGTTTGGATCCTTTCGCCACCCAATTCAATATAGCCGGATTGCAGCTGCTGATAATTGGTTTTCCCCAAAGCCGGATGTCCATTCCTTCCATAATCACAGATCGTAGTTTCTATCTGTTCATTGCGAATGGAAACAGTCCGGACAATATCTTTATTCAGAAGCGGGATTGGAATACCAATACCGACAAAAATACTCACACCGTATTTTTCATAAACGGCAGGTCTAATGAATTCGGTGCTCATATCTTTCATATTTCCAATAACAGCCAGAGTAGCTGCATTAATGGTTGGAATACCAAATTTATTTTTGGGACGTACAGTATTGAACTGGGTGCCGTTCCAGGCCACAAAGCCCTCTGCTCCTCCCAAAAGGATTTTTGTGCCGATCCCGATTGTTCTTAATTCAGGATCATTCAGTAACGGACTCAATTCACCGGATGTTGAATACGTTACATTTCCTAACCCCGGTAGCAGGATTCCCATATATGTGTATTTTGTTGAACTTGTTGTGTTAGTTGCTGCCGGATAATTCTGATACGCATTTCTCGGATTGAATAGAATCATTTCATTGATTTCCTTTTTGTTGATATATGTATCAATCTCTTTCCTGGGATAACAGTCGGTTCCTTTAGCTCTTGCTTTAAGTAGCACATCTTTCCCGTCGATCAAATCATAAATGACATGTGCTCCACCGTAATAAGGGTCGTCTTTTGCTGTTTCCGTTGCTCCGATAAAGGTATCTACAGCTGCGAGTCCACCGGATGCAGGCACATTATTCAGCGAGATTTCTTCCATACGGATCGGGGGATCTGAATGGCCAAAGTTGAGGAAAGCTCCGGATGAGCACATTGGTCCAAAAGTAGCTGTAGTAACCACATCGACCTCATTAATAATCTCTTCAGGAGATAATGTCAGAGCCATTTTAGATACTTCCTCCGCTGTAATTACAACAGCGTCACCCTGCCTGATTTTCTTGTTAATTTCTTCAACTGTTTTGTTAGATTTCATTGATTTCCTCCTTTATATTTAATTTTTCAATATTGCAAAAAAATTCTTCGTGAATGGCTTTAACAGCTTGTATTTTATCGTTTTTAGATACTATAAAATAGATCGCCACATCAGACGCTCCGGCTGAGATCAACCGGACATTTATTCCCCGAGTAAATACAGCCTGAAATGTTCTGGCAGCGATTCCGGGTTGATTCAGAATTCCTTCTCCAACAACGGCTATCAGTGAGATATCGTCTTCGGTTTTAATCTCATCAAGTGTAATCAAATGAAGGCTCTTTGCCAACTGATAACCTTTATCAATATCAGACTTGGAAAGAAGAAGTTTGATCTTTGTCTGTGTGGTTATAATTGATTTAATATTGATATCATATTCGTTCAGAATTGTGGTGACTTCAGCCATAATTCCTGGCTTAATACCAACACCCGGTCCATTGAGTTCCAGTATGGCAAAATCATCGCTGTATGTAACACTTTTGATAATGGAAGGCGTAATGACTTTTGTATCTGCAATATAAGTAACCGGTTGCAGTTCTCCGCTGAATGTGTTTATATTGAAGATACGCAACGGGATGGAGTGATGAAGTAAAGGTTCGACTGTTTGTGGATGAAGTATTTTTGCGCCAAAGTAGGAAAGCTCAGCAGCCTCGCTATAATTAAGTTTTTTTATAGGAATGGCATTATTTAGTATTTGTGGATCCACACTGGAAAAACCGGATACATCTTTCCATAAATCAAGCGATTCTGCTTGAACACATCTTGCTATCGCTGCTGCGGAATAGTCACTACCACCTCTTCCCAGAAGTGTAACCTTACCCTCTTTGGAAACACCATAGAAACCAGGGATAATATAAGTTTTGTTTTCAGATAAAGTTTTTTGTACAGTAGGAATAGAAGCTTCGAAATCAATGCAAGCGTTGTTAAATATACCATCTGTGATTAATCCTATATCTTCCGGTAATGCTTCTGTAGCATCAATACCGAATACGTTCAGTAGAGAGCAGAGTAACAAGGAAGAGAGTCTTTCCCCAAAGCTTAAGACCCAGTCATGGACAAAATCGGGAACTTCACCGAAATAATTGATACCTTTGAACTTTTTCTCTAGTTCCTCAATCCTGACTTCAATTCTTTTGCAGAGTTCTTTTTGTTTTTCGGATTCATCGATGTATTGTTTAATGATATTAAGATGTGTATCTTTTAGAAATACAATGATCTCTTTTATTTCTTTCCGACTTTTTTGAATCCGTCTGAGAGCATCATTCAAACGATCCGTAATCCCATAGAGAGCTGAAACAACCACGATAACAGGTCTATCATAGCTTTTCAACACTTTGATGATCCTGAAAAGATCTTCTCTGGATTTCAGGTTTGAACCTCCGAATTTGATCACAACATATTTCATAGTATTTTTCTCCTTATTATAAAAAAAACCGCTGGTTTAAAATAACCGGCGGTTTTTGTCGTTTATATTTCTTTAAATGGTTATTCTAAACGTTCGTAAAATAAGTATAGCATGGCCATCATAGACATCCCGGAAAAAGATACGAAACCGTGTATAGTATTAGCATTTGATAGGTTGCGAAAAACTGATTTATTCTTCTTCATATCTTCTCCTAAATATTTATAAAATTTTAAAGCAAAAAAAAACCGTCAACCCAGAAAAGATTGACGGTTTATTTATAAATTTATCTTATTCTGAATATCGTTTTAGAAAGGGCATCATTATGCCGTGCATCATCTGCATTATCATATTTTGCATAATTAACTCCTTCTTTTTTTTTAATTAGTTTTTAGAAATTTTTTCTGCTACTATTTGTCAAGTAAAGAATAAGAAGCCATTATAAACTACCACATAAAAGAATTAATTATTTGCATTTGAGAAGATCAAAGATTAAAACATTTCATGTCATCCCGAGTAGAGTCGAAGGTAACAATATCCCAAGCAATCAAGGCATTCTGATATGTGACATCAGTGATCTTGCATTCTCTAATTTGATTCCCGCTTCCCCGAGAATAAAATAATTAATGAATTAGAGAAATTATTTCTCATCTTTATAATTCCATCGCACGTTTATCTTTCGCTCAGGTTCTTTCTTTATCTGATTAAAAAATCCTGTATTCGTGCAATTTGTTTTGTGTATCGTAATTCCTTTTCCGCGAGTAATATAACCGATGATCTCATCACCCGGAACGGGATTACAACATTTGGCATAACGCAAAAGAATGTCCCGTATATCTTCAATAATAATCCCGTCAGTTTTTTTTCGCTTCAATTCTAATTCATCCTGAATAATTTTGGGTGCTTCGATGAATTCTTTTTCTTTCAGTACTTCTTTGATGTCATCGAAAGTGATCTCATTTTTTCCCAAAGCTGCAAAAAAAGAACGAACATCACTTATCTTGAAGTTACGTGCGATTTCCGCAATGTCTTCATCAGTTTTTGCTTTCAAATGTATTTTTCTGGCTCTTTTAAAGAACAGCTCTTTCCCTGTATCTATGAATTCCTGTAATTCCAATTTCTTGAAATACGAACGTATCTTCTGACGAGCTTTAGGCGAAGAGAGGAAATTCACCCAATCTTTACTCGGCTTTGCCTGCGGGGAAGTGAGTATTTGCACCACATCTCCAGAATATAAACGTGAGCGTAAAGGAACAAGTTTACCGTTCACGAAAGCACCCTTGCAATGAAATCCCACATCAGTATGGACTTTGAAAGCATAATCTATCGGTGATGAATGTTTCCGTAATTTTATATAATCGTTTTGAGGAGAAAGCACGACTATGATATCAGGATGCAGATTCATTTTCAGCGAATCGATAAAAGTTTCCGAGTCTTTTTGGTCATTCAGGAAATTACGAATTCTAAACAGTTGCTTTTCAAATTCTTCATGAATTTGAGCTTTTGTTTCCTGCCCTTTGTATCGCCAATGTGCAGCAATTCCTTCTTCTGCGATAAGGTGCATTTCTTTTGTCCTTATTTGAAATTCGAACCTTTGACCTTCAGCATTTTCGGCTACGAGATGTAGTGAGCGGTAATTATTCGGTTTGGGACGCGTGATATAATCTTTCCTGCTTTTTTCCAGTGGAATAAATTCTGTCTGTATAACGCCCAAAACTTTATAGCAGTCACTCACTGAATCCACAATAATGCGGACAGCAGCAAGATCCAGAATATCTTCATAAGAAATGTTTTTGCGTTTGTTCTTATGAAAAATGCTGTAAAAATGTTTGCTTCGTCCGGTCACAGTTCCGGAAATATCGTTGTTTTTCAATATCAACTTAATCTGTGAAACAGCATTTTGTATCATCAGATCTCGTTCATCTTTTTTTATCGAAACTTGTTTTACCAGTTTTTTATATTCATCGGGAAAAAGATATTTGAAACTCAGATCTTCCAGTTCCCATTTGATTTTTGCAATTCCGAATCGATTTGCCAAAGGTGCATAAATATCTATTGTCTCTCGGGCAATTCGCTGTTTTTGTTTGTCCGTCATATATTCCAGAGTTCGCATATTATGAAGTCTATCGGCAAGCTTAATCAGAATTACGCGGATGTCTTTGGTAATTGATATTAACAGCTTTCGGAAGTTTTCTGCCTGTTTATCGGTTTCCTTTGCTCTGTATCGAAACGATTCTATCTTAGTTACACCATTTACAAGCTCAGTTATCTCTGCTCCGAATTTGTTTTTCAGATCTTGTGATGTGATGTTCGTATCTTCCAAGACATCGTGTAAAAGAGCTGAAGCAATTGTTATTGAGTCCAATTTCATCTCTGCCAAGATGTATGCTACGTTCACGGGATGAATTATATAGGCTTCTCCCGATTTGCGTTTTTGCGTTTCGTGAGCAGAAGATGCAAAATGCAAAGCCTCCTGCAGAAGCTCATTGTTCGCATAGATCTTAAGTTTCCCGATCTCATCAAGAAAATTATCTTTTCCGATATTTTTGTATTTCATAATACCTTTTTGTGCTGAACTTAAAGTACAGGCGGATTTTGTGAGAATAACATTAGTGAAATAATTAAGAAAATTGAGATTATTATCATTTGTTTCATAAAACTCTCCTCAAAAAACTCTCTATTCAATCCGGATCATTATTACAAAATTGAGAATGCGGAATTGAAAATGAATGTCAAGTATTTAGATATTCAAGCTCATACTATCACCTTTTTTTTTACGATTAGAATTTGCATGGAAAAAAATAAATTGACAGTTTTTTCATTCATAAATAAATATACCCCCATGGTGGTGGAGGTATAAAATGAATGGAGATAGTAAATTTCTAAATAGCCTGAAAAATTTAGGCTTTAGTGAGCGACAGGCTAAGGTTTATGCAGCGTTATTAGAAAAAAGGGATGCATCTCTTACTGATCTGCAAAAGATCTCGGGAGTTCCGCACAGCAAAGTAAGCGAGGTAGTTAATTACCTGCTGCGCGAAGGATATTGCAGTGCAAAAAAAATCGGCAACAGAAGATATTTTAATGTTGTCAGCCCAAAATCTTCATTTAGCAGCTCTTTGAAAAACATGGAAGATAATTTGAATGAAAGTTATAAACTAACCAATGAAATGGAAGAAATGTATAATAATTCCGATAAAATTAAAGAACCTTTTGAATACATAGAAGTTTTTCATGGAAATAATAATATTCATCAAAAATTCTGCTCGTTATTGAAAAATGCTAAAAATGAGGTATTATCTTTTACTAAACCACCATGGGCAGATGTTACACCTGAAGAAATAAAGGAGCAGGCAGATTTGCAAAAAACTTACCTTGAAAATGGTGGTATTAGTAAAACTATTTACGAGATATCAAGTAAGGATGATAATTGTATAATTGGTATCATGGAAAGAGATCTTAAAATTGGTGAACAATCTAAGATCTCACAGGTTCTTCCGCTCAAAATGTTCATTTTTGATCGGAAAGAATTACTAATTGCTGATTCATCATCTTTAGCTCCTACAAATGAACTCCGAATGGCACTCATCAAACAGCAGACTATTGTAAATGCATTTATTGCTTTATTTGATTTTTTCTGGCAGCAATCTATGGATAGTAAATCATGGAAAGCGCAGCAAAATAAAGAAAAATAAAGGAGGAAGTATGAAAAAACAATTGTTAGTTTTCGTTCTATTATTGCTTACAATGTCATTGTTTGCAGCTCCCAGACAATATGTTTTGTTTGAAGTTGTAACTGGAACCTGGTGAGGTGCTTGCCCTGCGACTGCGGTGCTGGTCGATCAAATGTTTGATGAAGGATATCCCATTGCTGTAGCATGTCATCACAATATGGACGAATTTGAATGTGATGATTCCATTGCAAGGATTGGTGAAATGGGGATCAATCTTTATCCCACCCTGATCCCGGATGGCGGACCCGAACCTACATATCCGTACACTCATCAAATCCTGGAAAATAAGATCAATGAACGAATGGCCATACCTTCTCCTTGTACTATAGCAATATCCGGGCAGTTGATAGATAATGAACTGACCGTTAATGTTTCCGTCGTTAAAGATGCAGGTGCAGAAATGCCCAATGCCAGGGTTCAGGTTGTAATTACTGAAATTGATATTCCTTATAATGATCCTAATTACAATTACGAAATGAATTTCGTAAATCGAGATATGATTCTTGACCATAATGGTACTGTTCTTACTTTTAATGGAAATTTAGCAGAAGTTTCAGTTACAGGAGTACTCGATCCTTCCTGGAACCAAGGCAATATTATTGTTGTTGCTTTCGTAGAAAACGGGGCAACTCTTGAAGTATTCCAGGCATCCAGAGAAGATATTGAGATGTTCCTGGCAGATCCAAATGCTCCTGCAATTCCCACCGATTTTGTTACAACTCCCGATCCAACAGGTACGTTATCCTGCGACCTGAGCTGGACGAATCCTTCTCTTGATTTCTCTGGGAATCCTCTTACTGAATTATTGGAAATGAGATTGTATCGTGATGGTGATCTGATCTATACCGATTCAAATCCGACTATTGGTGGAGCAGGCAGTTATACTGATGTTCCTTCTGATCCAGGGTTGTACAATTATATGATTTTGGGGTATAATTCCTTTGGAGAAGGACCAGGTGCAGTTGCAACTACATGGATTGGAGAAGATGTTCCCAATGTTGTTGAAGATCTTGAATTGGAAAATGTAGGTAACCAGGCCTATGTTTCCTGGACAAATCCAACAACAGGATTTCATGGTGGAGTTTTTAATAATCCCATTCTCGGCTATACTATCGAGAGAAATGATGGAACTGTAGTTGATCTTCAGGGCATTGCAACAGATTTTACAGATACAGTACCTACTGCTGGATATTATCAATATACGATTACACCTTATAACGTGATTGGAGATGGTGGAACTGCAACAACAAATCTTGTCTGGATTGGTGATGGTTTTAGTGGTATCGTAATTTGTGATCTTGATCCAACTCCTACAGGTGATGTGCTGCAAAGTGCGTTCCAGAACTATTATACGGGTTCCGTCGTTGTTACAAACGATATAAATGGATACCCACTGACGACCGACGTGGATGCAGTATTTGTTCTTCTGGGAATTTACTCAAATAACTTTGTTCTTACAGAAACAGAAGCCACACTTCTGGCAGCATATCTGGAAAATGGTGGGAATTTGTATATGGAAGGTGGTGATACCTGGTGTTATGATACTCAAACATCAGTTCATCCATATTTCAACATCGATCCCTTATCGGATGGTTCTTCCGATCTATCGAATGTTGATGGACACGACTTCTTAGATGGATTGAGTTGGACCTATACAGGAGAAAATAACTACATCGATCAGCTTGCACCGATAGAACCTGCCGTTACTATCTTCTCAAATCCAACAATTGGTTACGATTGTGGTATTGCCTACGATTCCGGAACCTACAAAACAGTAGGAACATCTTTCGAGATAACTGGTCTTGGTGGGACAAACAGCCTAGATGACGCTATAGAAGGAATAATTAATTTCTTTGGAATTGGAGGAGTAGATGCAGATGATGAGATAGTTCCTGTAACAAGCACATCTTTAAACCAGAATTATCCAAATCCATTTAATCCCACAACTACGATAAGTTTTTCACTTAAAGAAGCAGGTCATGTTTCAATTAAGATTTACAATATGAGAGGTCAGCTTGTTAAGACCCTTGTAAATGCAGAACTTGAAAATGATTATCATGAGATCGTGTGGAATGGTAAAGATAACAGTGGTAAGAATACAGCTAGTGGTGTTTACTTCTACAAAATGAAAGCTGGCAAGTTCGTTACAACCAAGAAGATGATTCTGATGAAATAATAGCTTGTAAGCTATATAATAGAATGCCCTGGTTTCGATCAGGGCATTTTTGATTTCATTACTTCTGACCACTCACGAGTGGTCAGAGAACTTGTCTTCGCAGGCAAGTTTGTTTCAACCAAGAAGATGATTCTTATGAAATAGGCTGTAAGTTACTACTTTTAAAGCCCCATCCGGCAATTGCTAGATGGGGCTTTTTATCCATACGATAATTTTGCACCTATGAGGTGCAAAATATTATTTTTTAGGAATGAAAGTTGCATTATAAAAAATCAGGAGGTGTTAATGGAAGATATGATCAGTGAATTATTGGAAATCGGATTAACCGAATATGAAGCAAAAGCATATTTAGTATTATTGAAACAGAATGTTGTCACTGCTACAGAAATAACTAAGATCAGTAATATTACGCGCGGAAGAATATATGATATTTTAAATCTTCTCATTGAAAAAGGATTTTGTATCACCATTCCCGGAACTATCAAAAAATTCCAAGCTGTAGATCCTGAAGTTGCAATTAATAACCTGCTAGAATTGCATAAAAAAAAAGAACAAAGAATGAAAGAAACTGCCGTAAAATTACATGAACTGTATGATAACCAGGAAGACACATCTTCTCCTTTAGATTATATTCATATTCTAACATCCAAACCCAGTATGATCAAAAAGCATCATGAACTGGATAATATTTCTAAAGAAATAGTAAGAACATTCAATAAAGGACCTTATGTTGAAGTTCTGGATCCTGCATCAGTAATGGATCGTAGTGCATTTCTTGAAGAAAGTTTAAAGAAAGGTAAAATTGAAAAATCATTATATGAAATAGATAAATACAATACTGATGATTTTATTAAAGAATTACAATTTTTCATCGATCCCCGTGAAGAGATCAGATTATGTGATCATCTTCCCATGAAAATGATCATTTCTGATAATAATGCTGTTATGATCTCTTTACGCAACAATGGGAATCCAAAGCTCAAACTAACAGCGATGATCGTTGAGCACTCCGATCTTACCGATGCTCTCATTGAATTATTTGATATTTATTGGGAAAAAGCCATCCCATTGGATGAGTATATAAAAAATCAAAATCAATAATTAAAATCAGAATTCAGTTATTAAAAAGGAGAATAAAAAATGAAAATGCTTATTGTTATTTATGCTTTAATGTTGTCATTAAGCTTGCACTCAACGATCATTAATATCCCGGCAGATTACAGCACTATTCAAGCAGGGATCAACGCTTCGGCTGATACGGACACAGTTCTCGTCCAACCCGGAACCTATGTTGAGAACATTGATTTCAACGGACACCTGATAACTCTCGGTTCGCTATTTCTAACCACTGCAGATACATCTTATATCTCTCTGACAGTGATAGACGGCAATGCTGACGGCTCAGTTATCACGTTTCAGAGCGGAGAAGATTCTACTGCAGTAATCACAGGATTTACTATTCAGAATGGGATGATTGCAACTATGTTAATCGATGGTGGTGGTATTCAATGCGATTCATCCAGTCCGACAATCAGCAATAACATCATCAAGGACAATATAGCTGAAATGGGTAGCGGGATTCATTGTTTCAATTCGAGTGCAAAAATTATCAACAATGTCATTCGCAATAATAGTAATATAGTTGGATACTCTCCTCCCGGGGGTGGAATTTTTTGTGAATCATCCACTGATTGTTTAATAATGAATAATATCATCCATGACAATGTGAATATGGATGGTGGTGGTATAGCATGTTATTTGTCAAATGGAATTATTATCAACAATAATGTCTTTTATAATAACCTTGCCCAGCATTTAGGCGGGGCTATTCGTTTTAGACAAGCCTCAGCTACTCTTTCAAACAACACTTTCTATGATAATGATGCAATAGATGGCCTTTGTCTTTATATTGAAAATGGTTGTGATATTACAATAACAAATTCTATAATTTGGAACCATGATGTATCAAATGAAGATGTGATATTTCTGGGGCATACATCAACGTTTTCGATTATCTATTCCAACATTGAAGATTGTATCTGGGGCGGTATTGGTAATATTGATGAAGACCCGCTTTTTGTTGATCCTGATAATGATGACTTTCATTTACAAGAGAATTCCCCTTGCATCGATGCCGGAGATCCAAATTCACCTTTAGATCCTGATGGTACAATTACTGATATGGGAGCTCTATATTTCAACCAAGGAACTTCTATTGAGAATGACGAATTACAAATTACGAACTACGAATTGAGTAACTATCCCAACCCTTTTAACCCAACAACGACTATTTCTTTTTCATTAAACACCGAAAACACTGAAGACACCGAATTGATAATTTATAACCTGAAAGGGCAGAAAATCAAAACATTTCCTGTCATCCTGAGTCCCGAGTCTGTGTTCGGGAAAGGACAATCTTCAATTGTTTGGGATGGAACAGACCAAACAGGACAACCTGTTTCATCGGGAATATATCTGTATAAATTAAAATGCGGCAGATATTCTTCTACCAAAAAGATGATCCTGTTGAAATAAAAATATAATTGTGAAAAAACATTAAAAAGTATTATAAAGGAGATTGTATGAAACACGGTTTAATTATTGTAGTGTCGATGCTTTGGATTTTCCTGTTTGCAGGAAATGAACAATTGCACGCCGACTCGGATTTATTTTCATTTGAGGATCAGAGAAACGGAGAAATGATTGTAAACTTTGAAACAGATGATTACAATTTGCAAACAATCAGCAAAAACGGACAAAATTACACAAAAGTAATTCATGAATCGGCAGTGACATTCGTTGAAAAAGGGAAACCTGAATTACCGAGATTTTCCCAGTTAATAACGATCCCGCAGGGAGCTGATGTAGAAGTAGAAATAATTTCAATGCAGGAAAGAACGATTTCAAATGTCACACCGTATCCTTTCCAAAGTTTTCAATTGGAAAGCAGTAAAGATAATACAAAATTTGAAATAGATGAAGAATTTTATGCAGGTTCGGAAATTTTCCCTACAAAAATTACTCAACTCGATGAACCTGCAATAATGCGTGATCTGCAAGTCGTGAATCTAACTGTGAACCCGGTTCGATATAATGCCGGAACAAAAGAACTGACAATAATAACAAACATAACGGTAAAAATTAAAATTTCAGGAGGAAAAAATAACCCGGATAAACTTTCGAGAGCCTTTCTACCCTTATACAAATCATCCATATTGAATTTTACTGAAACAAAGCTAAGGACGGAAGATATTGGACAACCCACATATCTATTCATCTATCCAGATAATGATGATGTGTTTGCTACATTAGAAATTCTTTTAGATTGGAAAATTGAAAAGGGATTCAATGTGGTTTGTGCAAGCACTGCCGAAACCGGAATTACTTTAAATCAAATAAAAAGTTATATCCAGGATGCTTATGATAATTGGGAGAACAAACCCGATTTCATCTGCCTGGTTGGTGATGCATCCGGTAGTTTCAATATTCCTACGGCTTATACTTTTGGTGGAGAAGGAGATCATTATTACACAATGCTGGAGGGAGGCGATATCCTGGCAGATGCTTTTATCGGAAGGCTATCGTTCAATACAATTACGGAATTACAAACAATAGTCAGTAAAATTCTGCATTATGAAAAAGAACCTTATCTCGAACAAACAGAATGGTATGAAAAAGCACTTTTAGTTGGAGATCCTTCGGATTCAGGTACTTCCACAATAGATACAAATATATTCATCAAAGATATGATCTTGCAGCACAATCCTGATTTTGACATCACAGAAGTATATTTTGGACCTTGGGTTTCGCAAATGGCTAATGGATTAAACGGTGGTGTAAGTTATTTTAATTATCGCGGATTTGCAGGAATGAGCGGTTGGGGAAATGGTTCCACATATAGTTTAAATAATGGTTTTATGCTCCCCTTAGTTGTATCTCTTACTTGTAATACAGGTAATTTTGCTTCGGGAACTTCCTACTCGGAAGCTTTCTTAAAAGCCGGTTCACCGTCCGTTCCCATAGGTGGTATAGCTGCTGTCGCTACTGCTACTCCTTATACACACACCTGTTTCAATAATATTGTCGCTGCCGGAATTCACCATGGCATCTTTTCCAAAGGTATCTATAATCCCGGTGGTGCTTTAGTACATGCAAAAAATGAATTGTATAGAAGTTATCCGGGAAACCCCTATGATAAAGTAACACAATTTTCTTATTGGAATAATCTAATGGGTGATCCCGGAATGGAGCTTTGGACTGCAATTCCCGAAGAGATGAGCCTTGATGCTCCTACAGAAATAAATGTCGGAAATAATTTTACGGAAATCCTGGTCACGGATTTAAGTCATAATATACTTATTGATGCTTGGGTTACAATAGTTATGAACGATATTCAAACTACTGCATTTTCTGATGAAAACGGTTTTGTATTACTTCCATTTGAACCGGAAGAAACAGGAACGGCAACTCTTACCGTAACGAAACATAATTTTATTCCTAACATATCAGAGATCAACATAATAGAGAGTGAATTATATATCAGCTCTACCGAAATTCAAATTGACGATTCGGCAGGAAATAATGACGGAAACATCAATGCAGGAGAAAATATCGATCTGAATGTTTGTTTAAAAAACTTTGGTTCTTTAATCGGTAATAATATAAATGCCGTGCTTTCCTGTGAATCTGCAGATATCTCGATTACAAATAATTCTGTAAACTACGGTCAGATAAACGCAGGTGAAGAGATCTTCCCTGAAACTCCTTTCTCATTTACGGTTGGTGGTGCTGTTTACGGAGGTCAGGAAATAGTTTTTGACATGGAGATAAACGACTCAGATTCCAATGTTTGGAATGATAATTTTGTTCTGAATATGTTTGCCCCTAACCTGGTAATAATTAATTATGAAATTCAGGGAAACGGAGTTATAGAACCCGGAGAATCTGCAAATCTGACTATTACTCTCGATAATATCGGGCAAGTATCGGGAAATAGTGTTACGGCACAACTAGCTTGTTCGGACAATAGAATTACCATAACTGATGATTATGGAAGTTACGGCGACATTGATATAGGCGAAAATGTAGAAAACGAAACTGATCAATTTACAATTTCTGCAAATGAAACATTGATCACGGGAATGCAGATTCCGTTTGAGCTGTACATCAATGATTCGACCGGTTATGATGAAGTTCAAACTTTTCTTCTTATGATTGGAGAAATTTCCGTTGATGACCCGCTCGGTCCCGATGAATATGGCTATTTCTGCTATGATGACGGTGATGTGGGATACGACGAAGCTCCTGAATATGATTGGATCGATATAAGTAGTACAGGGACAAATTTAAATTTTATCGATTATGGAAATACAGGACATACCGCCACGATTGATCTACCAATCGAATTCCGATTTTACGGTGAAGCATATGATCAATTATCGATTTGTTCAAACGGATGGGCAGCACCCGGGAGTACGGAAAATGAATCATTTATGAACTGGAATATTCCAGGTGCGTTGGGTCCTTCTCCGATGATTGCAGTTTTTTGGGATGATCTGAAAACAGGAACCGTTTATTTTCAACATGATATTGATTTGAATGTTTTTATAGTTCAGTGGGAAAATATGCTTAACGAGTATAATAATAATATTGAGACATTCCAGGTAATTATCTATGATGTGAGCTCATATCCTACCCCGTTAGGTGATAGTTTTATTAAGATGCAATACAAGGAAGTTCATAATGTTGATGCCGGTGAATATTGGAGTATGTTCGGTAATTCTCATGGCTTATATGCCACTGTGGGAATCGAAAATCCAAACGGAACTATAGGAATTGGCTATACTTGTAATAATCAATATCCCACAGCAGCGAAACAATTACAGAACGAAATGGCAATAGTTTTTACCAATGTGCACCTCTCACTTACAGAGTCGGATAATAATGAGATCATCCCTGCAAACACAAGTCTGTATTCGAATTATCCCAATCCTTTTAATCCGACTACAACGATTTCGTTTTCAGTAGCACAATCGTCCTCGTTTGTGAATCTTGATGTTTACAATCTTAAAGGACAGAAAGTGAAACAGCTTGTCAGCGATGAGCTGACGATCGGTCAGCACTCTGTAGTTTGGGATGGTAAAGATGAAAGTGGAAAAGGCGTATCCTCAGGAATTTATTTCTATAAACTGAGGGCTGGAACATATACTTCTACAAAGAAAATGATACTGTTGAAATGACCGAACATCTATTGTTCTAATTGACATTAACTGAAATATATAAAAAATAACACAGATTTTAATCTGTGTTATTTTTTGTTTTGGATATATTCGTTATTACCAAGGAGAAAAAATGAAAAAATTAATTTTTTATTTAATACTTTTTTGTTTGCTTCTTATCCTATCTTCCTGCAGCAATAAAAATGACCCCGATGAAATGGAATATAAGCAGGAAATGAGAGAGTTTGTAATTGGTATCAGTCAATATGCACGATCTATTAATTCTGATTTTATAATAATTCCTCAGAACGGTATTGAGTTAGTAACCGAGGGTGGAAATGAAGCTGATGAACCTTGTCCCGAATACTTAAGTGCAATTGATGGACATGGGCAGGAGGATCTTTTTTTCGGTTATGATAATGATGATGAACCAACACCAGCTAGTGAAACACAGTATTTACAAATTTTTCTGGATATTTCCCACAATAACGGCAATACGATTTTGGTTACCGACTATTGTTCAACTCATACCAACATGGATGAATCCTATACTTTAAACAACACAGCAGGATATATCTCTTTTGCTGCAGATCAAAGAGAGTTGAATAATATTCCTATATATCCTGTACCTATTTATAATTCGAATACCGATGATATAGTTGTTTTAGATGATGCCAAGAATTTTCTCTATCTGATAAATCCGGAAAATTATCCTTCCAAAAATGATTTTATTAATGCGGTTACCAATACAAATTACGATCTATTGATCATGGATCTTTTCTTTCATGATGGAACGGAATTCACTCAATCTGAGATCGATCAATTGAAAAGTAAATTAGATGGAGGAACCAGATTACTGATATGCTATATGTCTATCGGTGAAGCAGAAGATTACAGATATTACTGGCAAACAGAGTGGAATACAGATCCTCCCGGATGGCTGGATGAAGAGAATCCCTACTGGGAAGGAAATTATAAGGTTAAATATTGGGATAGTGAGTGGCAGGCTATCATTTTTGGAAATGAGAATTCCTATTCGAAGAAAATACTAGATGCCGGATTTGACGGAGTTTATCTGGATATAATAGATGCTTTTGAATATTATGAGTGATAATAACAATGTTCTATTTGACATCATTGACACTTATAAAATTTCTAATACTAGGTTCATTATTAAAGAGGAGATATGAAAATAGCTGTCGCCATGAGTGGCGGCGTCGATAGTTCGGTCGCTGCAGCTCTATTAAAAAAAGAAGGTCATGAAGTTTTTGGACTTACCATGCGTCAATATGATGCCAAAAAATCCGGTTATGGAAAAATGGTCACTGAATTATGAAAAAAGAAAAAATAGTCGTTGGAATGTCAGGTGGAATTGATTCCTCTGTGTCGCTAATTCTTTTGAAACAACAAGGTTTTGATCCTATTGGAGTTTCTTTAAAATTACCGGTTTGGGAAAATCCACAAAATCTTTTAAGGGAAAATGTCTGCTGTACAAAAGAATCATTGGAGACTGCAAAAGAAATTTGCGATAGTTTGAATGTTCCTTATTTCGTTTATGATGTTCAGGAAGATTTCCAGAAAGAAGTCATTGATTATTTTATTTGTGAGTACAAAAATGAGAGAACTCCCAATCCCTGTATAATCTGTAATAGATATTTAAAATTTAAGAAATTGTTTGATTTTGCCAAAAAAGAAAAAATAAATAAAATCGCTACCGGTCATTATGCAATTACCAATGAAAATCCCAATTCAAAACAGTTTGAACTTTACAAAGCCAAAGATATCAACAAAGATCAGTCATATTATCTGGCTTTCTTAAAGAAAGAATGGCTGCAAAATATTGTTTTTCCTCTTGGAAAGTTGCTGAAAACCGAAACATATCAAATAGCAGAGCAAAATGATTTAGACCAACTTTTGTGCAAAAAAGAAAGCCAGGATTTCTGCTTTGTTGATGGTAAATCTCTCAAACCGTTTTTGGAAGAAAAAATAGGAATTCAAAAAGGAAAGATCATCCACGAAAATGGAAAAGTATTAGGTGAACATAACGGTGTACATTTTTATACGATCGGTCAAAGGAAAGGTTTACATACTTCTTTGAATACACCATTGTACGTTTCAAAATTGGATAAAAAAAATAACATCGTTTTCGTTACTGATAATCCTGATGGTCTATTATCACAAAATTTATCTGTGGCAAATATGAACTGGTTAATAGACCTCTCATCGGAAGATTTATCTGATATTCAGGTTCAGGTAAGGTACAATAGTTATCCGCTTCGTGTTGATGAATTTATTATTGCAGAAGATGATATGAAAGTAACTTTGAAAGAGCCACATAGAGCTATAACTCCCGGTCAATCAGCAATATTTTATAAAGACAATAAAGTGCTGGGTGGCGGAATAATAAAATGAGGGATTATAGATTAGGGATGAGGGATTTATAAATTATGAGTTTTAAGTTGAAAAAAGGAAAGAAGAAAGTTCATCTTATTGTTGGAGCAAGACCAAATTTTATGAAAATGGCCCCTCTTTACAAAGAGTTTACAAAATACGATAAAGAATTTGACGTTAAGCTGATCCACACCGGGCAGCATTATGATGAACGTATGAGCAAGTTCTTCTTTGATGATCTGCAGATGCCAAAACCGGATGAATATTTGGAAGTGGGAAGTGGAACACACGGACAACAGACTGCAAAGATAATGGAACGTTATGAAGAAGTTCTACTAAAAGATAAACCAGATCTTATTATCGTTGCCGGTGATGTGAACAGCACTTCCGCCTGCGCTATCGACGCTGTTAAACTTCATATTCCGGTTGCACATTTGGAGGCCGGATTGCGCAGTTTTGCCCGATCGATGCCGGAGGAGATCAACCGGATTCTCACAGATGCCATTTCTGATTATTTACTAACTCCATCCACAGATGGAGATGAAAACTTATTGGCTGAAGGTGTTCCAAAAGAGAAGATATTTTTTGTGGGAAACATCATGATCGATTCATTGATGCAGTACCAAGATAGAGCAAAAAGATCTGATATCCTAAATAGGATTAACATTGATCCAACACAGGATTATGCACTCATTACTCTACACCGTCCATCTAATGTTGATAATAAGAATGGGCTGCTCACTATCCTGAATGCATTTGAAGAAATTTCAAGATCTATCAACCTCATCTTCCCCATCCATCCTCGTACAACCAAACAGATACAAGCTTTTGATTTAGAAGATAAAGTAAAAAAGATGAAGAACCTGCATCTTATTCCTCCGGTTGGTTATTACGATTTTCTTAAACTTCAAATGGATGCAAAATTTATTCTGACCGACTCAGGCGGGATCCAGGAGGAATCGACCTATTTTGGAGTTCCCTGCCTAACCTTAAGACCAAATACGGAAAGACCAATTACTATAACCGAGGGCACAAATATTCTGGTTAAACTTAATACAAATGACATAATAAATGAAGCTCAGAAAATTTTATCTGGAAATATTAAGAAGGGTAGCATCCCCAAATACTGGGATGGTAATACTGCCAAGCGGATAGTAGAAATATTCAGGGTAAAGTAATAAAAAGAATTTAACTGGAATTTCTTCCTCAACATCCCGACATTTCCTTTAATTTATTTGACAAAAATAAAATTCAATTCTTATTAGTAATGGTTTTAAGAAAGTAAATATAGAACTTTATAACTGGTTAGATGAGTTCTGCAAAATAGATTACTGTAGTAGAATTCCTCTGTGAGATACATTGTAATGACAATCTCAAATTTTGCAGAAAGTTTATAATGTAAAATAAAAGGAGGTTATCATGCCGGTAAAAAAACTGAAGGATTTTTTGAACAGTCATAAGGTAAAATATGTGACTATCAAACATTCAACTGCTTATACCACTCAAGAAGTTGCAGCTTCTGCACATATTCCGGGAAAAAAAATGGCAAAAACTGTAATAATCAATGTGGACGGTAAAATGGCAATGGCTGTTCTTCCTGCTTCCAACAAAGTAAATTTTGCTCTTTTGAAGAAGAATATTGGAGCAAAAGACATCCAACTTGCCAGTGAACAGGAATTTGAATATACATTTCCTAAGTGTGATGTTGGTGCTATGCCACCTTTTGGGAATCTTTATGATATGAAAGTTTATGTAGCAGAAAGTTTAACTGAAGATGAAGAAATTGCTTTCAACGCTGGTTCACATTCGGAATTAATGAAAGTAGCATACAAAGACTTTGAACGACTGGTTAATCCGAAGATAATCAAATTCTCATCATAGTAGACATATGTCTTTCTTATCTCATTGCTTCATCTTGTTCTCGACTTGAAAACAATCGGTTTTTAGTATTTTGCATACTCAATGATGAGGGAATTGATGTGGGAGTTCAGGAAGAATTCTTAAATTCTGGGATGGCAAAACTACCGAAAGAATTGTTATAATATACAAGGATAATTAATTATGAAAAGATCTGTATTTATTCCTGTTGCTTCCGATTTTCTGGGAGAGAAAGAACTTGAGAATATCATAGCTTCTAACTCAGAAAAACTAAACAATTATTGTGAGAAGCGTATTGGAAAAACTGATATTCTAAAGACAGAAAAAGTTTATTATTTTATTGTTACCGGCGGTACCGAAGCACAGGTGCTTGATCTGCAGAAAATTAGAGATGAAAAATTTGAGAATGAAGAGATAGTTCTTCTGGCTTATGAGAGT
This sequence comes from Candidatus Cloacimonadota bacterium, assembly GCA_023137125.1. Taxonomy (GTDB): domain Bacteria; phylum Cloacimonadota; class Cloacimonadia; order Cloacimonadales; family TCS61; genus Tenebribacter. Next base: position 30,045 of record JAGLPW010000032.1, read on the forward strand.
AACAACTCTCTAGCAGCCAGTATGGAGCTTCTGGCTCGTTTTAACCAAATTGGTAAAAAAGGTAGAATAATCTATCTCCCTGCAACTGAAAAATCCAAAAGCCAAACTGCAAATATTCAAAAAGTGAATGGGAAAGGACAACTTGCAGGCAATAGGATCGGTGAGATCGGTTCACCCTCTGACTGGTTGGTTGCCAGCAGTCCATCTGCTAAAACTGTAAAAGAGAACTGGGGTGCCGATGTAATTCCAGTTAAGATGACAGAGCTTAAACAACTATTTTCTGAAATTACGGATGATAATTGTCAGAAGAATTTCAATGAACTCACTGCTAATTCACAAGAGATCGTTGAACCAACAAACAAAGATATTCTAAATAACATAAAAGTATATCTGGCTATGAAGAAACTCATTTTAAAATATGATCTGGATGCTGTCACACTGCGCTGTTTTGACCTAGTGTTGGATCTGGGAACTACCGGATGTTTTGCATTATCACGGTTGAATGATGAGGGAATAATTGCCGGTTGTGAAGGTGACATGGTTAGCACGCTTGGCATGCTGTTGGTCTATAAGAAAACCGGTAGAATCCCCTGGATGGCCAACCCTTCACGACTAGATTTGGAAAATAATTCTATCTTGATAGCTCATTGTACAGTTCCGATCTCCCTTGTTGATAATTATATTATCCGTTCACATTTTGAATCGGGGATCGGTGTGGGAATTCAAGGGACTTTTCCTAGGGGCGATGTGACGATTTTCCGTATAGGCGGCAACAACCTGGATAAGATCTGGCTTGCAACCGGTGAGATAGTTTCCACCTCCAAAGAAGAAGATCTCTGCCGAACGCAGATCGAAGTAAAATTGAATTCAAAAGATAATGTAGCTGATCTGCTTACAAATCCACTGGGGAATCATTTGATTATTGTCCCCGGAATTTTTGAGGAAATGCCAATAGTATAATTAAATTTATCTAAAACTCTATCACAAATACAGTATAACCATCATCCCGTGTATGTAATGAAAAATTAAATCCATGATTCAATAAAATTTCACGGATAAGCGTAAGACCTAATCCTTGCCCGCCGGCTTTTGTGCTGAAGAAAGGTGTGAACAATTTTTGCTGTATCTCTTCTGAAATTTTCTCACCGTTATTCAATATCAGTAGTCTTCTTTTTGGATGGTGCCGGGTTTGAATTATGATCTCACCGGTATCTGCGATCGCTTCCACTGCATTTTTGAGAATATTAACCAACACCTGCTCTATTTGATGAATATCAAGTTCGACTATAATTTCATTATTTGATAGTTCCCATTTCCAATTAATTTCTTTATCTCTTATTTGTGATGAGATCAACAATTGAACAGTTTCCAACAATTCATGCAGATCTGAACTGGTTTTTTTGGGTTGTGGGATGCGCACAATATCGGCAAAATTACTCATGAATTTATTTAAATGCTCATTACGTCTGATCGCCACATTCATCGCATCAACAAAATAGGTTCGGTCTTTTTCATGAATCTGGTTACTATAGTTCAAACTGGAATTGAGGATGGAATTTACTGCCCCGATAGAATTATTGATCTCATGTGACATCATGCGGATAACCTTTTCATAAGCTGCACGTTCGGTCTTAAGAAGTTCTTCTGTAAGCTCTTCGATTATGATAAAACGATTATTAAAACCACGATCAACAAAACTCGCTCTCTGGCAGCGGAAGGTTTTCATACCGCTTATTGGAATTACCACGGGTTCATCAGTCTCTATCTTACTTATTTCAGCAGATAGCTTACCGGGGATTTCTGCAAATGTTTTTCCGATCAGTTCTTCTTCTTTGTTGTCCATGAATATTTCAGCTGCGGGATTAACAGATATTATCCTCTCATCAAAATCGAGGATCACAATTCCCGAAGGAGTTGATTCTATCAAGTTTTCCAGGAAAAAGTGTTGCTCTTGCTGTTTCACCCGCTCCACTCGTAATTGATCTATCATAGTGTTATAAACATCTATTAATTTATCCATTTCATAATGACCTACTTTCACAAATTTCATACTGAAATCTTTTTCTTCGATCGATTCGATACCGGAAGTGATCGTATTGACCGGTTGGATAAGCTGACGATATAAAATTATGGATATGATGATCGTGATAATAATTACGACTTCGGCAACCAAAAAGAGGTAGATCTTATCGTTGATCAAATTCAGAGAGAGGATGATAAGTGCAATATGAATGAGCGAAACAAAGAGGATATATTTAGTTCTCAGTCTCATAGAGGAATTCCAAATTTCTCCATCCGTCTATACAGGGCAGCTCTGCTGAGCCCAAGTGATTTTGCCGCTTTTGAAATATTGTGCTGGTAATGATCTAAAGCCTTGATGACCATATTCTTCTCTACTTCAT
>JAGLPW010000033.1 GCA_023137125.1 Candidatus Cloacimonadota bacterium
TCACGCGCTACTTCCCTGAATGCGTTTATTACAAATTGCCATTTGTAACTTTCCGCAGGAAGAATATCAAAGGTGCCACGCGGGACTTTAAATTTGCCTGCCATAATAAATCCTTATACAAATAAGTTTTTTTACATAATTAATTCAATAAAAAGTGTGCACCTGCAATCGATACCTATTCTAGAATAGAAGTTAACAGCCAGCTCAAACCAAGTAGACCAACGGCACATCATGATAACCATTTAGTGCTGCTCCCTTCCGGACCTGACACAGTTCACAGCTCACAATTGCGCTGGGCTTGACTCTCAACACCACTTATCAATTCTACAAAAGAAATCAGTATTCTCAAGCAGGAATTCAGCCCCACTATAGCGGATTGTGGGTTACAGGACACCGCTACCTTCCCGCCTAGCACACTAAAAGTAAAATTTTGTGATTTGGTTTTTATGTCAAGTTTTGCTATTGGAAGCCAGAGCGTTTTGGTAATCGACGAGATGAACATGATAATACAAAAAAGCCTCTCAGGGTGCACTGAAAGGCTAAATTTAATTGCAGATTAGCTATATTCTATTTCACCATGGAAATAGTTGCTCCTCTCAAAAACAGATCGGAGAATATTCTTTAGTGTTTGTGATCAGTTTGTAGAAAAAAACTTCTGAAGAAAGCTGTATTTACCGCAAATAACACAAGCAGTATAGATCCTAGAATCAAATTTGTTTTCTTCATTTTGTCCTAATTATATCTAGCTTTATTTGAAAAATAAAATACAGAGAGAGTGATGGGGAGGGGCCCCTCACTCTCTCTGACTGTCGGCCAGCTAGAAGTAATTCCAGCCGGTTAACACTAATGAATATTTATTAAACCACAATTATTATTGATGCAATTTGAATGCCAATTTATCAATTAATCTTTACCCTGATAAAAATGCGCATCACGACAGTTTTTAGACACCAAGTTTGCTATATACTTTAATGATTGTAGATAGATTTAATAGGGCAAAAAGGACACTGTCGTGACATATATGCCATGGTTCGATACAGTATATATTGATTAATTAGTTACTAATATTAATAATTTGAATTGCAAACAATTACTTTATAAAATGACACCCGACCGATTTTGAGTTTCGCAGTGCAGCTATAATTAAATCGATAATGGGAAGCCGGTAAGCTTCCCATTATACTAAACTTATTTCAACAACAGCATCTTCTTAGTTTCAATTATATTCGCTGTCTGTAATTTGTAGAGGTAAATACCTGAACTGCAATTGGCAGCATTCCATAGATAATTATGCCTTCCGGAATTGAATCTTTGAGATGCAACAATCTGTCCCTTAATATTGAAAATTGTTAAGATGCCAGATTCATTGTTTTTAATATCAAATTGGATATTAGTTTTGGGATTGAAGGGATTGGGATGATTCTGATAAAGCATAGAAATGCTGGGTATTACAATTTCACTTGAACCTGACACATCATTAACAATAATATCCCATAAGAAGTTCAGTTCATTTCTAGTGCCAAAATTATCAGTAACAAAAAGAGTCACTTCATATTCACCTGCTGAGTTTTCATCTGTTATGAAATCGAATGTACTTACCACGGATACTTCTACACCTTCAACCAACCAGCTATACTCAAGGTCGTTTCCATCGGGATCGTAAGCATCTATAGAGAAGTTGATCACATCTCCCTCATCGATCGTGATATCACCCTCAGGAGGAATGAGCTCATTTACAACTATCGGCTGGTCAACATTGTTCACAGTAACATCCCAGGAATAATTCAAGGTGTTCCGAGAAGTACGACCGATTATCCTACGGGTTCCAAAATTATCTGTAACTTCCAAAGTGACTACATATTCTCCTGCCGAAGCATAATCTGTCGTGAAATCATAAGTGCTGGTTGTGGATTCTTCAACTCCATCTAATTTCCAACTATATTCCAGAGGATTACCATCAGGGTCATACGCATCTATAAAGAAGTTTATAGTTTCAGTTTCATTAATGGTTACAGGTCCCGGTGCTGGTTGAATATCATTTACCACTATTTCTTGATCTACATCGTTAACCATAACTGTCCAACTGTAATTCAATTCATTTCGAGAATTATCCGATCTGTCAGTGAAATTATCGGTTACATCCAGAGTTACAAGATAGTTCCCTGCTGAAGTATAATCTGTCGTAAAATCATAAGTGCTGGTTGTGGATTCTTCAAATCCATTAAGTTTCCAGCTATATTCCAGAGGATTCCCATCAGGGTCATAGGCATCGATAAAAAAGTTTATAGTTTCAGTTTCATTAATAGTTACAGGTCCCGGTGTGGGTTGAATGTCGTTAACAATGATTTCTTGATCAATATCATTAACTATAACATTCCATTCATAGTATAATAAATTATCAGTGAAATTATCGGTCATATCCAGAGTTACAAGATAATTGCCTGCTGAAGTATAATCGGTTATGAAATCATAAGTACTTGTTGTAGATTCTTCAACTCCATCTAATTTCCAGCTATATTCCAGTGGATTCCCATCCGGGTCGTAAGCATCAATGAAAAAGTTTATAGTTTCCAATTCATTTATCGTAACATCACCAGTTGGTGGCTGAATATCATTTACTACAATCTCCTGATCTACATCGTTAACGATAAGCTGCCATTCCTGGAAATCTGTAGCCCTGTTATCTTCCGAATCCAGGTTAATATTATTTGCTTTATCGACTCTGGAAAAACCAACAGTCCTTTCCGCAACTCCATCGTCCACAATACACTTTATCATATAAGTTCCTGCGGAAGTATAATCGGTGGTTTGAGTATAAGTACTATCAGTCTGTCCAGTTTGAGGAACATCATCCACATACCATTGGTAAGAAAGAGGATCACAATCGATATCACTAGCACTTACCCAGAATAACTGCGATTCGGTTTCATCGATCGTAACCGGTGAATATGAAGGATAATAAGAATTGATAACAGGAGCATCGTTCACAGGATCAATAGTAATCCTAACTTCATCATTTATTGATGCCAGACTATCGTCTGTAGCTGTGAAGGTAATATCTTCGTAACCGAACCAGTCAGGATCCGGTGTCAAAGTTACTATCCCGGATACTATGCTCACATCGATATAAGTATTTCCAGAATAGGAAAATGAGAGGACATCTCCATAAGGAAGATCTGCATCATCGAACACATTATTCAGATCTATAGAAGTATTGGAAGTATCCTCATCAAAAGAGAAATCTGTTATTGGATTTTGAACAAACGGAGTGGAATTCAACACTGTTATATAATCTATTTTAGTTTCGGTATCTGTGGAATTATTAACGTCGGTGACAGTCAAAGAAATCGTGTAATAACCACGATTGTAATATTCATTAGTGGGATTCTGCAGAGAAGAATTATTACCATCACCGAAATCCCATAACCATTCAGTAATTGCTACAGAACCATGATTTGAAAGGTCAGTAAAATTAATAGTTAAAGGAGAATACCCTTGGATTATATCAGAAGTAAATTCTGCTGTAGGTGGGATACCTACTTGATGAAAATAATAAGCTCCCATATCTGCTATTGTGCCGTCAGGGTCTAATGGTGATGCAGGATCCCCAGCATCTATGCAGGGAGAATTTGATTGCAGGTGGTAATCCCCTATACCAGGGTCCACAAATAACGGATCGCTATCAATATTACCTGTTCCAGTGAAACCGCCTTCAATATCCGAATATGTTGCTGTAACTGAACCGGATCCAATATAAATCTCTTGTGGTGAATCATTCCACAAAATAGAATTTATTAGACTCAGACTGGATCCATAAAAGTAAATCCCACCACCATCCGATGTAGCAGTATTACCTGTTATAGTCACATTCTCTAAACTCGGACTGGAATACAAATACCAAATCCCACCACCATAAGAAGCAGTATTTCCTGTTATTGTAACATTCACTAAACTCGGGTTGGAACTGGAACCACTACAGAGAATCCCACCACCATTTAAAGAAGCAAAATTATCTGAAATAGCTACATTTTCTAAACTCGGACTGGAATTTTCCCAACAGAAAATCCCACCACCATTATTAGCATAATTATCTGTTATGGTTACATTCTCCAGACTCGGACTGGATTCTTCACAGATAATCCCGCCACCATAATCAGAAGCAGTATTTCCTGCTATTGTAACATTCACTAAACTCGGGTTGGAAGATAAATCACAGTAAATTCCGCCACCAGAATCAGTAGCAGTATTACCTGTTATGGTTACATTCTCCAGACTCGGACTGGAATAAGCACGAAAGTAAATCCCACCACCATCAATAGAAGCAGAATTACCCGATATTGTTACATTCTGTAAACTCGGACTAGAACCCAATTCACAGTAAATCCCACCACCAGAATCAGTAGCAGAATTACCTGATATTGTTACATTCTGTAAACTCGGACTGGAACCCAATTCACAGTAAATTCCACCACCCTTTGAAGAAGCAGAATTACCTGTTATTGCTATATTCTGTAGACTTGGACTGGAATAACCATAACAGAAAATCCCACCACCATTAAAAGCCGTAGAACCATCTATAATAGCGAAACCGCATAAAACTGCAGTAGAATCCTCACCATTATTATAGATTATAACACTACCATTACTGTTCCCATCGATAATGGTTGAAGAAATATAAGTTGTATCCTGAGTTGTTAAAAATAAAGAACCAACTGCAATGAGTTTTCCATTATAATTAATGTTCTCCACATAAGTTCCGGGCTGTACAAGCACAGTGTCTGTATTGGAAGAAGTATTAATACCATGCTGTATAGTGGCAAATGGATATTGTGTTGATCCGTTCCCTGTTATATCAGAACCGGTTGTAGATATATGCCAGACAGGACCACTATAAGCAGGAGAATAGACAGTGATGTAATCAACCTTTGTTTCCGTATCTGTGGAATCAATAACATCTGTCACTGTAAGTGAAACTGTATAAATTCCCGGCAACAAGTATTCATTAGCAGGATTCTGCAGAGAAGAATTATTACCATCCCCGAATTCCCAATACCATTCATCAATTACTCCCGTACCCTGAGTTGATAGATCAGTAAAATTAACCGTTAAAGGAAAATATCCATTGCTAATGTCCACTGTAAAATCTGCTATTGGAGGAATTGGATTCAAAATTTGATCATAATAATACGCTCCCATATCTGCAATTGTACCGTCCGGGTCTAATGGTGATGTAGGATCCCCTGCATCGATACACGGGGAAGTTGATTGCAGGTTGTAATCTCCTATACCGGGATCCACAAATAACGGGTCGCTATCGATATTACCTGTTCCTGCCCAACCACCTTGTATATCTGAATATGTTGTTGTAACTGAACCAGACTGAATATAGATCTCCTGTGGTGAATCATTCCACAAAATAGAATTTATTAAAACTGGACTGGAATCATCACAGTAAATCCCACCACCATACGATGTAGCAGAATTACCTGTTATAGTCACGTTCTCTAGACTCGGACTGGAAGAAAAACAATAAATCCCACCGCCAAATCCATAAGTTCCGGAAGTAGAATTATTTGTTATTGTTACATTCTCCAAATTTGGACTGGAACCATCACAGAAAATCCCACCGCCATATACAGCAGAACCATTTGTAATCGTAAAGCCACATAGAACAGCTGTAGAATCTTCTCCACTTTCAAATATTACAACACTACCACCACTGTTCCCATCGATAGTGGTTGAAGAAATATAAGTTGTATTCTGGGTTGTTAAGAATAAAGAACCAACTGTAATGAGTTTTCCATTATAATTAATGTTCTCCACATAAGTTCCAGGCTGCACAAGCACAGTATCTGTATTGGAAGAAGCATTAATACCATGCTGTATAGTGGCAAATGGATATTGCGTTGACCCGTTCCCCGTTATATCAGAACCGGTTGTAGATATATGCCAGACAGGACCACTATAAGCAGGAGAATAGACAGTGATGTAATCCACCTTTGTTTCCGTATCCGTGAAATCATAAACATCGGTCACAGTAAGTGAAACTGTATAAATTCCCGGCAACAAGTATTCATTAGCAGGATTCTGCAAAGAAGAATTATTACCATCCCCGAATTCCCAATACCATTCATCAATTACTCCCGTACCCTGAGTTGATAGATCAGTAAAATTAACCATTAAAGGAAAATATCCATTTGTTGTGTCCGCTGTAAAATCTGCAATAATAAACTGAGGAAAGAAATAAGCTCCCATATCTGCAATTGTGCCGTCCGGGTCTAATGGTGATGCCGGATCACCAGCATCTACACATGGGGAAATTGACTGCAGGTGGTAATCTCCGCTACCAGGGTCCACAAATAACGGGTCGCTATCGATATTACCTGTTCCTGTCCATCCACCTTCTATATCCGAATATGTTGCTGTGATTGAACTTGAAGAAATGTAGATCTCCTGGGGTAAGTCATTCCACAAAATGGAATTTATTAATATTAAATTTGAATCAAAACTACTAATCCCCCCACCATTAGTAGTGGCACTATTACCTGATATTGTTACATTCTGTAGACTCGGACTGGAATAAGTACCACAGAAAATCCCACCACCAAAATTAGCAGAATTTCCTGATATTGTTACATTCTGTAGACTCGGACTGGAATAAGTAATACAGAAAATCCCACCACCAGCACCAGTAGCAGAATTACTTGATATTGTTACATTCTGTAGACTCGGACCGGATTGATAACAGTAAATCCCACCACCAGAATCAGTAGCAGAATTACCTGATATTGTTACATTAACCAAACTCGGATTGGAATTATATAAGCAGTAAATCCCACCACCATCGGCATAATCCCCGGAAGCAGAATTACCTGATATTGCTACATTCTGTAGACTCGGACTGGAATAATTATCACAGAAAATCCCACCACCAGTAGTAGCAGTATTACCCGTTATGGTTAAATTCTGTAGACTCGGACTGGAATAATTATCACAGAAAATCCCACCACCAGTAGTAGCAGTATTACCCGTTATGGTTAAATTCTCTAAACTCGGACTGGAACTATATGAACAATAAATCCCACCACCAAAAGAAGCAGAACCATTTGAAATAGTAAAACCGCATAAAACTGTAGTAGAATCTTCACCATTAACAAAAATTACAACACGGTCACTACTGTTCCCATCGATAGTGGTTGAAGAAATATAAGTTGTATCCTGGGTTGTTAAAAATAAAGAAGCTACAGTGATGAGTTTTCCATTATAATTAATGTTCTCAAGATAAGTTCCAGGTTGTACTAAAACGGTATCAGTATCAACTGCTATGTTAATCCCTGCCTGGATCGTTGGTTGATCTACAGGTACATTAATAATAGCAGCAGCTAGAAAGGTTGATAAAATAAGAAAAACAAAAATAAAAATGTTTTGTTTCATAAAAACCTCCAAAAACAAAATCTCACTGGTTTCTTTAGGTTATTAATCAATTATTGAAAAACATATTATGTTTCAACTAAACCAATTAATAAGTTTCCATGTCAAGTAAATTAATATCCAACAATGTGTTATAAAATGAGAAACGACGGAGATGAGTATGGAAGTAAGTTGAGAAAACATAGAGAAAAATCAAGGAACTAATTATGGAATGGAAAGAGTTATGGTGGGAATATGTTGCTCTGTAAACTGTGCTTCTGCGTTACTTAATAAAATGACACCCAATAGATCTTGAGTTTCGTAAAGCAGCTCTCACAATTATTGAAGCATTTACCACTGCATTACGCAATGATATCATTTCACGATCCAATCTTGCTTTTTTATAAAACTTGAAAATACGGTGAGAATAATATTCCAGGTCAGCTGTTGCTCGTTGCAAACCTTTTCTAGTACGGATTATACCGGCATAGTTCCACATGGTCATCTGGATCGCTTTCCAGTCCTGGACCAATAACAACGGATCAAAATCATCAACATGTTCCGGTTTTTTCCAATCTGGAATAGAATCAAAGCGAGAGCTCTTTATCTGAATATTTTCCTTTAAAATATCTTTAGCAGCAAGATCTGCCCATAACAATCCTTCCAAAAGCGAAGCTGAGGCAAGTCGGTTAGCTCCATGCACACCAGTGCAGCTAACCTCCCCGATGGCATAGAGATTACTAATTGATGTTCTTCCCGATAGATCTACTTTCACTCCACCGCAGAAGTAGTGAGCAGCCGGAACGATCGGGATAGGTTCTTTGGTGATATCCAGTCCGCCTTCGAGGCATGTTTGGTAAATTTTGGAAAATCTTTTTTCCAGAGGAACTTCACCTTGATAATAGGAGGCAATATCCAGCAGCATATATTCCGAACCGGTTCTTCCCATCTCTGCATAAATTGCACGTGAGACAACATCACGCGGGGCAAGATCTTTCAACTTTGGTGCATAGCGCTCCATAAATGTCTCACCCTCATGATTTAGAAGTTTTGCTCCCTCTCCCCGCAGAGATTCAGAGATCAGAAATCTCTTGATATCTTTATGGAAAAGTGAAGTTGGATGGAATTGGATGAACTCTGCATTGATGATCTCAGCTCCAGCTCTGTAAGCCATGCTCATCCCATCTCCGGAAGCCAGCTGAGGATTTGTTGTATGCTGATATAAATTTCCGATGCCTCCCGTAGCCAGGATCACCTGGTCGGAGAAAAAAGTAACAACCTCTCCCGAATCGTTTTTCAAAGCATAAATACCCATTACTTCCCGGTCTTTATATAGTTCCTGAATATCCTGTGAATGATGTTCATTGGTGATCAGGTCAATAGCTGTATGGTCTTCATAAAAAGTAATACTTGTCTTATGAGCATAGTCGATTAAACTCGATTCGATCTTATCTCCGGTATGATCTTCGAAATGCAGAACACGGCGATCGGAGTGAGCAGCTTCCTCAGTATAATCTAGGTTCCCATCAGTTGTTTTGGAAAATTCCATGCCAACCTTATTGATAAAGAAATCAAAAACAAGCTTAGGACCTTGTTTGGCAAAGAGTTCAACAGCTTCGATATTATTATAGTTGCAGCCGGCAGTAAGAATATCCTGTTTCAGTTTTTGAGGACTATCACCTTTTTTCCAAGCGATGATGCCACCCTGAGCATAATTTGTATTAGTTTCCGCAAGTTCTTTTTCCTTGGTTAGAACAGCTACATCCAGCCCTGCCTCTGTTAAATAAATTGCACTAGTGAGTCCGGTGATCCCGCTGCCAACAATAATTACATCAAATTTCTTTCTCATAATACCCTACTCGCTATCTCGATCATTTTTTCAAGCGATCTTCTTGCATTCACTTTTTTATTTTCATCGATCTTTATTTGATTCTTCAACTTGGCTTTGCCATCAATAAATTGAACAATATTATTAAGAGTTTCATATAAATTTTCTAAGTTGATCTTTGCCATATTTCCACAAATAGACTTTCTGATCGGCACAACTGTTTTATTGGGAAATTCCTGCGCGATCCTCTCTACAAAATGAAATTCAGTTCCCACTCCCCAAATTGAACCGGTTGGTGAATTTTTGATCTCTTCATAGATCTTTGCAGTTGAACCGGAGATATCGGCAACACTCACTATCTCTTCATCGCATTCGGGATGAACAATAATTTTACCTGTTTCATACTTCTCTCTGAAATCTTCCAGATCGTTCATCAGGAATCTCTTATGCACATGGCAATTCCCGTCCCAGATAAATATTTTGTGAGAATCAGCCAGGTTATCTGATGTGAAAGATCCATCCTTTTTCACTTTAATTATGGCATTTTCTGCCAGACCAAGCTCACGGGCTGTGTTAATTCCAAGATTGTAATCGGGTGCAAAAAAGACCGAACTTCCCCGCTCAAAATAGTATTCAACTATCTTTTTTGCATTGGAGCTAGTGCAAACTGAACCATTAAATTTCCCGCAGGTCTCTTTAACCTCGCTGGATGAATTCATATAAACCACAGGTGTGATCTTCTCTTTTGTTCGGTTGGCTATATCATTGATCACATCTTCCATCTGTTTACCATCAATATGATCTGCCAACGGGCAACCCGCAGTCAGATCGGGAAGCAGGATCTTCTGATCAGCTTCTGATAATATCTCAGCACCCTCTGCCATGAATCTGACCCCACAGAAGAGGATAAACTCAGATTTTTTTCTGCTGCAATCAACTGCAAGTTTATAGGAATCTCCCACGAAATCTGCCAGAACTACTACCTCGGGTGATTGATAATGATGGGCTGGGATCAAAACTTTGGATCCTAGTTTTGTTTTGAGCTCTTTTATCTTATCTATAGTTTTCATCTCTGTCCTCTTTTCAAAGAGAAATCGAATGCTTTTACACTATGGGTAAGTTCACCTACAGAGATGTAATCGACCCCTGTCTGCGAAACTTTTGAAATTCTTTCCAAGGTCATATTCCCCGAAGCTTCGGTTCCTGTTTTTCCATTTATATGCTCAACTGCCTTTTGCATTGTTTCAATACTCATATTATCCAACATGATCCTATTCGCACCGGAATGTAGTGCTTCTTTCACCTCATCAAGATCTCTGGTCTCAACTTCTATTTTATATTTATTTCCCCACCTCTCTCTGACTTTCTGCACCGCCTTTTCAATTCCGCCGGCTGCATCGATATGATTATCTTTGATCATGACCATATCCCAAAGCCCCATCCGGTGATTCTCTCCGCCACCACAGCGAACCGCATATTTCTGCAATTCACGCAAACCGGGAAGAGTTTTCCGTGTATCAAGTATCGTTGATCTTCCAGCCACCTCCCTGACAAATTCATCTGTTTTGGAAGCAATGCCGCTTAGATGGGATAGAAAATTCAAAGCAGTTCTTTCAGCTTTAAGAATTGCTGCAACTTTACCATATATTTTTGCTATGATCATGTTTTTTTCTATCCTAGCACCATCAGATATTTCTATTTTTATCTTACAGGAAGGATCAATTGTTTTAAATACTTTTTCAAAGATATCTATACCGCAAAGAATTCCCTTATCTTTGGTCAGAAGATAAAAATGATCCTGCTCATCCTCAAAGATCGCAGAACCGGTTATATCCTCAAAATTATTAATATCTTCATAAAGAGCGGTTTTTATCAATTCGGATATATCTTTTTTCATAATTTTTCCTCACCCTCCGCAATCCAAATTCCTTCTTAAGTTTAAGGTGTCAAAGCAAATCTAGATCGGGGTTAACTTTAGGATCGTATTGAGACAAGTTTACATAAGATATTCACAATATTTCAAAAATTCTCAAAAATCATAATATCCTGTTATATAGTGAGTTAGCTAATTCTAAAGAAATTATTCACATTTTATACACCTGTTATGCACATGCTCTAGGAAGGTCCTAATTTCTTATGGGTCAGTCGGTTAAATTCCTTCAAAATAAAAACATTATTTTCTTGTAAATTTCGTGTGTTAATTGGTGTGGATAATCTATTAATTTGTGAAACTGTTTTCCAAAAAATCGAGCCAGTTGGTCTGTGAGAATTGCAAATTCTGATATTCTCCCTTGCGCATCTCAAAAAAACCTTGGGTTTCAGCGTCCGGGAACCAGATTATTGCAGTTCCAACATCATCCGAGGGATAACCGGTAGGATATTCTTCTGTACTCTGAAAGATATAACTGGATTCAATAGCTGTTAATATTTCACCGGAAAGTGTACGAAGGGTATCATTCTCCGTGATATTATTAACATTTGTGAAGAATTCTTTTATATCAACATCCATTGCCGGGTTTGTAAATCCACCTTCATTGAATTCAAGACATTCTTGGCGGCTCTCGATAAATACATCATCAGAAGCTTGGGAAGCCCACTGTGCAGTAAACTCACCAAGTTTAGTGAGAAGTATTGGAAATTCCACAGTTTTCAGCACTGAGCATGAAATTGGGTAGATCTCTTCTAGAGAGTAATATTTGTGATACTGAAATCCAATTTCCAGACATATGTTCTCTGTACTTGTCTGCTCTTCCCAACCGGAAAATATTTCCGCATAAGGGAACCCAGCAGAATTCAATCCATCTTCAGAGCCGATAATGTAATCGGTGTAATCAGCTACTTCTGCAGCTACTTCCACGGTCTGCATATTGCAGGCATCGAAGATCAGGATCTCCAGATGTTCGTTAATATTTTTGATACCCGTCCGCAGGGATCCATCGGCAATGCCAATATCATTATCCGCTTCAACATCCGGGCAAAAATAGGGATACCAACCATTCCCATGCGACCAGATAATTAGTGCCTGCTTTTCCGATGGATAATTTCTAAAACCCCAATTGGCAAATCTGGTAAGTTCATCCTCATCACCACTGTCGATCTCACCCAGATAGGAGATCTGCTCTTTTAATCCGGGATAGATTATGTATCTGTAAGCCGCTGGTGGAGAGCTGGACTCGTTGTAATCAATTTGTACAATAACCTTGATATTTTCAGAAAATTCTGCCTGCATCATATCAGCCAGATCATCCAGAGCATCATATTCCAGGCTGTTATCAGCAGCCATATAGATAAGGATAGTCCAATCACTCTCTTCTATTTTGCTGCAGCTTAAAAGAGTGAAGATAACAAATAATAATAGAATAATTTTTTTCATATTTATTAAAATGAAGGTCGCCATAATTTATTTATAGACCTTGGCTGCTTCGATACCTTTTAGAACCCGCACACCACCCTGGGTGAGAGCTTCCATCTCTTTCTCACCGGGTATCACAAAAGTTTTTGCAATAAAGGATGTCCTCTTTTTTAATGCCTCTACAACATAATCGTTATAGACAAGTCCGCCCGTTAAAAAGATACCATCAACCTTACCCTTGAGCACTGTGGCGCAGGCACCGATCTCTTTAGATATCTGATAGAGCATAGCATCAAAAACGAGCTTTGCTTTTTTATCACCCAGATTGATCATAGCTATAATCTCACCGCCATGATCTGTTCCCAGATAAGCTATCAGACCACCTGTTCTGGTAAACATATTAACCATCTCTTTGTGAGTGTATTTGCCGCTGAAGGCTAGTTCGAGCAGGTCACCGATCGGCAGAGCACCAGCACGCTGAGGTGAGAAGGGGCCCATACCCAATACCGCATTGTTCACATCGACCATCTTTCCTCTCTTTATGGCAGCCACACTGATACCGCCGCCCATATGGACACCGATCAGATTTACTTCAGTGAATTTTTTATTCAATTTTCTGGCTACACTTATTCCACAGTAACGAAGATTAAGCGCATGCAGAAGAGATTGCCTCTCAATTTCCGGACAGCCCGAAATGCGGGCAATATCTTCAAACTCATCAACAGTGACCGGATCAACGATAAAGGCAGGAATAGATAGATCATCTGTTATGGCTTTGGCAATAAATGCACCCAGATTAGAAGCATGGATACGTCCCCAAAGAGTCGGATCTTTCAGATCATTCAGCATCATATTATTAATTAAGTAGGTCCCGCTGGAAATTGATCTTACCAGTCCGCCCCGCCCCACCACAGCTTCTATTGATGATAGTTCAACGTTGTTGACTGATAGAGCCGTCAGCACGAGTTCTTTTCTGAATTCATATTGTTCAATTATGCCGTTAAATTCTGCTATTTTAGCAGCATCATGACGCAGTGTCTCTATAAATACGGGCT
>JAGLPW010000034.1 GCA_023137125.1 Candidatus Cloacimonadota bacterium
TTATTAGATAACTCTTTTAAGGTTACTTATCGTCATGATGATATTGATGATATGATAATCTGGATTAGAGATGAATGGAAAAAATGGAAACCGATGAATCTCTCTGTTGCAGAAATTGAGAATTGGGATTTTGAACTGAATTTAAAATTATATAAATTTCTGGAATTTGGAGCAGTTTACACCAGAAGTTCAGCCATCAATAGATCCGAGAATGATCCAAATTATGGAAGTAATATTATCTATGTTCCAGATTATTCATTCGATATAAATGTAAGATTTAAATCTGGGAAATTCCTGGGGAATGTGATATATAAACTTATTGGTGAACAATGGACGAACTCCTTTCAGGCTACTACAGAACACCTCCTCCCTGCTTACAATCTGCTAAATGCTGGAGTTGAATATTCTGTTGGCTGGAAAGATTTCAAGCTTACACCCGCAATTAGAATTAATAATATTTTTAACAAGTTGTATGAGATTTACGATCATGTTCCACAGCCCGGTATAAACTGGGAAATGAATTTAGGAATAGAGTGGAAGATGTAAAAACCTCACCCCATCCCTCTCTTGAGAGGAGAGGGAAACTAAGTGAATTTGCAGTAAATAAAATAAATGTAGTGTTGCTCGTTCACCTTGAACAAGACAGTAGAAAAGATTTAAAGAAGCGATCCCAAGACAAACTTAGGATCGAGAAAAAATAAAATAAATGGAGATGGATGAAAATGAGAAAAAGTCTAGTAATTTTAGTAATGTTTGCCGCTTTGAATTTGTGGGGAGCAGTTGGTTTTGTAGTAAATTCTGGAAGTGAAACTTTATCCAGAATTGATTTTGAAACAGGTGTTGTTGAAGAAGTATTTTGTGTACTTGGACAATATCCAAATCGGGTGGGATTAACAAGTGAATTTGCCTATATCGTAAATTCAGGAGATAATAGTATTCAAAAAATTGATATCATTACAGGTGACACGATTACAGATATTTATATTGAAAATTCTTCGAATCCATATGATATTATTATAGATGAAGATCATGCCTACGTTACTGGTGGAATGATAAATAAAGTTTATAAGCTCGATCTTGAAACAGACAGTATCGAAAGTTCAATTTCTGTCGGTGGGAATCCTGCCGGTATGGCTATTCTTAATGGTAAATTATATGTAGGGAATACCGATTACGGAACCGGATATTCTAATTGTTCTGTTAGTGTTATAGATCTGCTTTCATTCAGTGTTGAAGCGACAATTCCGACTGAAGTTAATCCTCAATTTCTAGCAGCAATTAATGGAAATATACATGTAAGCTGTGGGGGAGATTGGAGTACGATCTTTGGTAAAATATGTATCATTGATCCTGCATCGAATACTGTTACAAACACTCTAGATATTGGTGGCGTAACAAGTAGTTTAGCCATAATGCCAAGTAATACTGTTTATGTTGCCGATGGCTTTGGTTTTTCACTTTATGCTTATGATGCAGAAACTTTTGAGATAGTCTACGATAATTCAAACCCATTTACTCCCGGTGGAACAATGGTAACTTCCAATAATGAAAATCTTTTTGTGCTTGGTGGTGAGTATGGGCAGAATTTTACAGTTAAAGTTTTTGACATTAATGAAAATCTATTGAATGAATACACTGTTGGACAGTATGCAACTGATATTAAAATTGTACCGGAAGTTGTTTCCGTGCATGATGATCAATTGCCAATACATGATTACAATTTAACAAATTACCCCAACCCTTTCAACCCATCGACCACGATCTCGTTTAGTTCTACCATAGAGCTCACGGAGAACGCGGAGATTAGTATTTACAATCTGAAAGGTCAAAAAGTGAAGACATTCCCAATTTTTCCATCTACTAATTCACGAATTCATCAAATTATTTGGAATGGAACTGACGAAAATAACCAACCTGTTTCGTCTGGAATTTATTTTTTCAATCTAATAGTAAATGGGAATTCTGTAGCTTCAAAAAAATGTATGTTGCTTAAATAATATAACACAAACATATAATGTTGGCTTTGCGAGGCAAAACAACATACTCTTCTTTTGTTGGCTTTGCGAGGCAAAACAACATACTTTTTTCTGTTTGCGATTTCTCATTTCTTTACCCTTCACAGGTATTATTACCTGTGAAGGGTTTTGCTCTAATTAAGTTGAATTCTTTTTCTCGCCAATTTGTTTTAATATTTTTTCCAATTCTTCTGTTGAGAATTTACTAACACCAGTTTTATCGACAGTTGCAGAATTCAGCATTTGCAGGATTTTTTTTCCTTCTTCTGAATCTTTATTGAATTTGAATACTTTCTCACTCTTTTGAGGTGGTGTTAATATTTTTAAATGATTATTCTCATCAATGAAAAATTCAATATAAAAAGAATCTGTAATGTTATCAATATTTTTAAAGAAAACCCAAACCTTATAAACAGTTTTATTTAATTCTATTTCATAATCAATAATTTTTTCTATTTCATAAGAAGGATTATATTTCTTTAAATCAACTTCAGAGAAATAATAGTACATTTTTTCAAGTGAATTTTCTTCCAGATGTGTTTTGAAGCTTTTTAAAAATTTAACAATTAGATCATTTATTTTTGGCGTAATGATTTTTTTAGTTACAATTACTCCAAGTTTTTTAAAAGTTTCTGCTTTCAGCTTACGTTTGATTCGTGATATTTTTTTTCTTAAAGCATCATAAGAAATATCAAGTAATAAATGCATACTCCTAATTTTCTGATCACATTGAAAATAATAAAGTATTGTCTTCATCTCATCATTAGTAAGTGTTTGCAATGCTTCCCTATACGTTTTACTCAATTCAGTATCTTTAATTGTAACCATATTATTACCTAATTTATTGAGCAAGTCTTGTTGGTACTTTTTAACATTATCATGATCCTGCTTCGCTGTTCTAAAATGCGATTGAATATGGATCTTGGAAGTGTTTATTATCCACTTACTAGCTTGGTCGCTAACTATCTCATCGGCTTTTAATAAAAATACACCAATGGTTTTCATTGAAATCTCATCAGCAAGATCAAAATCCCCAGTACGGTATAAAGAATAATTATAAGATAATTGTTGTAATTTTTGCAGATCATGATCAATATATTTCATTCTTTTCCTCTCATTAACAATATTAAGTATGATGAATGTGTTTGGGAAATTAAAGTCAAGAATAATAAATTTAATAATGGATTTGTTGAATGTCAAATTAACTATGGAGTTAATAATAAAATCAAAAAGATAAAAAGGAAAAAAATTGCAATTAATTAGAATAAAATATTTAATAACGCAACTTATTGAAAAATAAGGCGATATAGATTTTATAATTATGATGGATAATAAGTTATTTAAAATTTTTTGAGTGGTTTCGTCACACTTTCTATATTTTTGACATATAATAATAGATTACGGACAATGAATATGGAGGTAGTTATGAAAAAGATTATTCTTAGTTTAATGGTGATTTTAATGCTATGTTCTATGGTTTCAGCCCTTACACTGGATGACCTGGATATTCCGGATCAAATGACTGTTGAAGAGTATTTAATTGAGAATTTTGATGAAATCACACAGGTGAATATTGATGACTTGGAAGGTGAAGCATTCGAAATCTTGGTTGTTGGTGAAAAATGGGTAATTGTTATTGTTGGTGACGATATCTTTGTAATATTAAGGTAATTAGGAACGATTATGAAAAAGATATTCGAGAATAAGGATTATTTCATTGTAATAATTGATGGGGAGATACTTATAGTAAAAAAATAAAATAAATTATTCCAGAACTTTTTGAATACCCAAAGCAGTTAACTGCCCTGGGAGTTGAATTATTACAGAGCGGGATTCCCGTGTTAAGGAAGGAAATTATGAGAATTTTAATAGTTGAGGATGAATTAATAATAGCAGAAGATTTGAGGTTAACACTACAGAATTTTGGACATGAAATAATTTCTATAGTATCATCAGGAGAGGAAGCAGTATTATATGCAGACAGGCTAATTCCTGATATTATCTTTATGGATATAAACCTTGATGGTGAGTTAAATGGAATTGATGCAGCTATTAAGATCAGAGAGAAGTACGATATACCGATAATCTTTTGTTCTGCTTATATAGACAGAGTTACACAAAGAGAAACTTCTCTGATCAAACCAGGTATCTTCATTTCAAAACCTGTGGAAGAATCAAAGATTCAAATTGCCCTAAATAATATTTTAGGATTAAACCTTAATGCAAATGTAGCATTGCAATATAATACAAATTAACAAACGATATATTAATTTCTTATAAACCACTAATATTTTCTTAGGATGCTTGTATCCCAAGCATCCTAAAATGGAGAAAAAAATGAAAGAACCATAATATAACTTTAAGTAAATTGTAAAACAATGTAACCTGTATTTAAGAGAATCAATATTGAAATTTCAAAAATCAAACTTTGTCAGTTTTACTGGCAATGAACTGTTAATCCTTCTTATTAGAAAAAATAACTTGTAATTTTAAGTACTTTATCTAATAAGAACAAAGTAAATTTGTCTTGGAGGAAAAGATGAAAAAATTATTTATATTAATAATTATACTTACAATTTGTGTAAGTCTCCTGATGTCAATTGTAATTAATGTACCTGCTGATTACCCTACTATTCAAGCTGCAATTAATTCTGTTGAAAGTGGAAATGAATCGACTGAAATCATTGTATCAGATGGAATATATAATGAAAGTATTATTGTAAATCCAGATGGAGGGGATCCTAGACCAATTAGTAAAATTCGTAGCGAAAGCAATGACCCAAATATGTGTATTATAGCTTCAGAAGATGTTGGATGGTACAATGCAGTTGTTGTTTTTGATGAGCATGACACAGAAAATCAACTTATCTTTGAAGGATTTACAATTACTCACACCAATGTAGAATCAATGAGAGGAATTGTTATTGCAGAGCAAATTGTTTCAATAAGAAACTGCATAATCAGAAATAATTCATCCTATGGTATTAAACACGATTCAGGTTTAAGTCAGGAGATAATAAATTGTGATATTGTTTCGAACAGCGACTTTGGTGTTTATAATGGTACAAATAGTATATACACAAATTGCATAATTTTTTCTAATAATTCAGGTGATTATCAATTTGGTGGAAACTTTAACGAGCCTACTGTTACATTTTCTTGTATCCAAAATGGTCACACTGGCACAGGCAACACTGGAGCTAATCCACTATTCGAAGATCCAAGTAACGGTGATTATCACTTAACTGTAGCAAGCCCTTGCATTGATACAGGTGATCCAACATACCCACCTGATCCCGATGAAACTACAATTGATATGGGATGCTACTATTTCGAACATTTCTATGATATTCATCGTCTTTCTAAAGGCTATAACTGGGAATCATTCCCAAGAATTGGTACGGAACCTAATGGTAACATTGCTACTGATCTTGTAGATGTGCTGTATGATATCGAATCTTTTATTGATATTGAAAATATCAATATGCAGGCTGATGAAACCACTGCTTATGAATTAACTTATAATGGAGAGTATTGGACTCCTCCCTCATATTTAGCCCAAAGCAGTTGGCTTTATAAAATCGAAATACTTCCGGGAGAAGAGAGAATACTAACAGTTAATAATGAAAGATTACCTATTACCTTTGATCTATCTGAGGAAGATCCGCTTGAAGCAGGTGAATATCATTGGCTAGGATTCTGGTTACCCCGCCCTCAGAAAATGATTGAATCTTTTGATGATGGAGTTGATGGATTCTGGCAATATGTTGATAAAGTAAAATCTGAAGAGTGGTTCTATTCTCCGGCAAATAACCAAAGACGTGGTGATCCAACATATCCAATTGCCTTAGACCCAGAAAAATTAACTTTACAGCCTGGAAAAGGATATATGGTTTTGTTCAAAGAAGACGCTCCCCTAATTACTGACTTTCATTGGACACTTTCCGATGCAGCTGAAGAACCTATGAAAAAAGCCGAATCTGAAAGTTTTACTTATACAGAAAAAGCTGATTATGAAGCTATAGATGTTTTCAATATACCACCGAGTGTTATAGAAATCGGAGTTTTTGAAGATGATGTATGTGTGGGTGCAGTGGTTGTAGAAGATACTTGTGCTCAAATCCTTGTCTATTCCGATTATGCCAATCGTGATCCTATCCCTTTCACATTTGAAGTGGTAACCGGAAGAGGACAGTCAACTCCGATCAAGGATTATCAAGTTCTAAATTTACAGACAGGCAAATATGAAACTAAATCAATTTTCTCCGGTAGACAGGAATATTCAATATTAAGATTTGGTGATGAAGAAGAACCGGAAGATAATATTCTTTCAACTCCTCAACTTTACGGAAATTATCCTAATCCCTTTAATCCAACAACAACAATAGAGTTTTCATTAGTACAAACGTCCCAGTTTGTAACTTTGGAAATCTTTAATATCAAGGGTCAAAAGATTAAGACTCTTCATAAAGGAATTGCAGAAGAGGGAATGCACTCAGTGACCTGGGAAGGAAAAGATACAAACGATAAATCAGTTGGTTCAGGAATTTATTTCTATAAATTGAAAACTGGTAAAAAAGAACTAACTCGTAAAATGTTGATGTTGAAGTAATTTAAATTATTCGCTTTTGCCCCTCTCTTGCTTTAAGAGAGGGGTTGGGGTGAGTTCGAGGAAATTATGAAATTAAAAAGTATCTTACTTCTTTTCGTTATTGTTAGCGTTTGTTCGTTGCTAAATTCCGTTATTTACCACATCAATCAAGACGGCACCGGCAACTTCACAACCATTCAGGAAGGTATCAACGCATCCACTAATTCTGATACTATCCTTGTTTATCCCGGAACCTATTACGAGAATATCAATTATAATGGTAAAAATATCACTGTTGCCAGTTTATACATTACAACTGGAAATGAAGAATATATTAATCAAACCATAATAGATGGTAACCAAAATGGAAGTTGTGTGAGAATAATGTCAGGAGAGGATAGCACAACTGTTCTTTGTGGTTTTACAATTACAAATGGGAGTGGAAGTACATATTCAACATCCGGCTATCTTTATGGAGGTGGTTTGTTATTAATGAATACTCAAGCTAATATTAGTAATTGTGAAATTAGGAATAATTATGCTTCTCGTCGTGGTGGTGGAATATTTTGCAGGCTTTCACAAATATCTCTGTCTGGTGTAAGTATTATAAATAATTATGCTGGAGGTGGAGGCGGAATATATTCAAGAGAGGATTCGGAAATTGATTTTGACCAAACCGAATTATGTAATATATATCTAAATTACGCCGCAAAAGGCTGTGAAATATTAAAAGCATATAGTTCTCCTCCAATGGAAGTATATGTAGATACATTTACAGTTTTTGAGCCGGATGGTTATTTTATTCATTCAACGACAACAACCGGTGTTCCTCTAAATGATATAACATTGTTTATGCAGAATGCAAAATTGGAACCTATAAATAATGATCTTTATGTTTCTACAATTGGAGATAATAATAATTGTGGATTATCTCCAGATGAACCACTGGCAACAATCAATTATGCATTATCCCTGGTAAAATCTGATTCTCTTCATCCCAATACAATCCATATTGCAGACGGAATATATTCGGGAAGTGAAAATAATCAATACTTTCCTCTAAATATGCGAGGATATGTTTCCATTATTGGAGAATCTATGGAAAACACGATTTTTGATGCGGAAAATTTTTCACCTCATATTTATGATCTTTATAGCAAATTAGATTATTCAATAAAAAATTTAACTTTTGTTAATGGAAATGGTGACAATTATACTTCTTGCTGTATGACTATTTCAGCAAATCAACAACAAGAAAAATTTGTTAACTTGGAGAATATTCAACTTACGAATTTTCCTTATTCAATTGGAAGATTATTAGAAATATTCTATGTAGATTTATATTTAGAAAATTTTATCTCTCAATCTAACTATCATACGTTATTAAGGACATTAAACTCGTATCGACCTGAGCAGGAAGTTATTATTGAGAACGCATACATCCATAATAATTCACAATATTCTCCGCAAGCTGGTTCTCAAAGCCAAATGGAGTTTGGCCAACTCGGCACTAATACAATGAATGTTATTATCATCAATATGGAGATGACTGAGAACCAATATTACTCCAGTGCTGGTTCAGAAACAAGTTCTGGTATAGAAATTATGGACAATGTTAATTTGAATTTAGTGAATTGTACAATTGGTAATAATTCTTCTCCCAACAATGGAGGTGTAATCAGAATTGGACCCGGAGGACAAAATTCAGTAATTAACATTTACAATTCTATTCTCTATGGTGATTTGCCTGGAGAAATTTATATTGATAACGAGTTTTCAAGTAATCCTTCGACTGTTAATATTCAAAATTCTCTTATTGCTGGTGGTTATGAAGGTATTGAAAATGTTTACTCATGGAACATTGTTAATTGGATGGAGGATAACCTGGATGAAGATCCATGTTGGGATGTTAATGGAGATTATCCTTATATGTTAACAGAAAATTCTCCCTGCATCAATGCCGGGACATTAGATCTACCAACGGGAATTGAACTACCGGAATTTGATCTTGCCGGTAATCCCAGAATTTATGGTGAAACAATTGATATGGGCGCTTATGAGTATCAGGGAGATCCACAATCAAATGATGAAAATGAAATAATTATTCCTGAAATTACACAAATCTCTAATTATCCAAATCCGTTCAATCCTTCCACAACCATCAAACTTGATCTGGCAGAATCGGGAAGAGTTGAATTGGCAATTTATAATATTAAAGGACAAAAAGTAAAAACCTTAATGGATGCTTATTCTTCTAAAGGACATTTTGAAATTATCTGGCGTGGAATTGACGATAACAAAAGATCAGTTGCCAGTGGACAATATTTTATTAAGCTTAAAGTGAATGGAGAGGAAAAGACTGTGAGGAAATGTGTTTTGTTGAAATAATAATATAGAATTAATTTTACTTTAAAATTGACAAATAATTAAGATTTCCAAAACTTATATTTATCTTTAATAAGAAATATCAATTAATGATTTAATTTATTATTTAAGGTATTTATATGAAATCATCAGAAAAAAAGAAATTAACCGAATCTGAGATCAGATATAAAAGTTTATTTGAGGAATCTCCAATATCTATTTGGGAAGAAGATTTCTCTGTTGTATACAAATATTTACATTCTCTTCGGGAAGATGGAATAACAGATTTCAAAGAGTTTTTTGCTAATAATCCTGATCAGGTTGATAAATGTTCTATGTTAGTGAAAATACTGGATGTGAACAAGGCAACTGTTAAGATGTATAACGCTAAATCAAAAGAAGATTTACTAACTGACTTAAAAGCGTTATTTACAGAAGATTCCAAGAGAACTTTCGTTGAGCAACTTATTCTCATTGCTAATGGTGGAACTAGTTATGAAGGAGAGTGCATTAACAAAACAATTGATGGCAAAGAATTAGATGTATATCTTCAATGGTCAGTTACAAAGGAGCATCAGAAAGATTATTCAGTTGTTTTTGTATCATTGATAGATATTACAAGTATGAAGAATTTTGAAAGAGAATTAGAGGAAAGTGAAGAGAAATTCCGAACAATTACTAATTCTGCAAATGATGCAATTGTTATGATCGATAATTCGGGGAATATAAATTTTTGGAATAGGGCTGCAGAAGTAATATTTGGAAGAGATTCAAGTGAAGTCATTGGAAAATCTTTACATATTGTACTGGCACCAGAGAGATATAGGGCGGCTTTTCAAAACGGATTTGGAAAATTTAAACATACTGGTAAGGGAAATGTAATTGGCAAAACAATAGAGATGTTTGCACAACATAAGGATGGATCTGAATTCCCGGTGGAATTGTCTGTAACTGGAATTAAAATAAAAGGTGAATGGAATGGATTAAGCATTATCAGAGATATTACAGAAAGGAAGAAGGCTGAGGAAGAAAACAGACGCCAAAGAGAGCAAATAAAACTAATTAATAAAATTCTCAGGCACGACCTTGCAAATAATCTAACAGCAATAAATAGTGCTATAAATAACTATAAAAGGGATAGCAATGATAACAATTTGAAAATTGCTAAAGACTATATTGAAAAAAGTTCTGATCTGATAATGAAGATGAGGGAACATGAATTTCTAATAACTTCAACTAATTTAATAATCTATGAAATTAGTGAGAATTTTAGAAAAATATTACAGAATTATAAAACTATTAAATATTCAATTAATGGGAAATGCAAAGTATTTGCAGACGATTCTTTAAATTCAGTTATCGATAACTTAATTAGGAATGCTGTTGTGCATAGTGGAACAGATCGCATTGATATACATATCACATCTTCAGGGAAGACTTGTGAAGTTAAAGTTATCGATTACGGAAAGGGTATTCCGGATGACATTAAAATGAGGATCTTTGATGAAGGCTTTAAATACGGTGCTACCGGGCATTCCGGTTTGGGATTACATATTGCACAAAAATCTGTGAAAAACTGGGGTGGAGAAATTTTAGTCGATGATAATATACCCAAAGGCTCCATCTTTTCAATTTACTTAAGAAAAGTAAACTAACCTAATATACTTAAAAAAAAAGCCTTCCAGCTATTGTTGGAAGGCTCTTTCATTATGTAACTATCAGTTCTGCTCGATTGCAGCTTGAGCAGCAGCTAATCTTGCTATCGGTACTCGGTAAGGAGAACAACTAACGTAATCCATTCCCACTGAATTGCAGAATTTTACAGATTTTGGTTCACCACCATGCTCACCACAAATACCAACTTTAAGCTTAGCATTTACACTGCGACCTTTCTCTGTTGCCATTTGCACAAGTTGTCCTACACCTTCTTGATCTAGAACCTGGAAAGGATCATCTTTCAATATTCCTTTATCTATGTAGATAGGAAGAAATTTGCCGGCATCATCACGACTATAACCAAAAGCCATTTGTGTAAGGTCGTTTGTTCCGAAACTGAAGAACTCAGCTTCTGCAGCAATGAGATCTGCTGTGAGAGCAGCACGTGGAATTTCTATCATTGTTCCAACTAAATATTCAATTGTCTTTCCAGTTTCTTCGAATACTTTTTTAGCAGTTTCATTGATTATCGCAGCTTGCATTCTGTACTCTTCGACTGTTCCTATAAGTGGAACCATGATTTCAGGTTTAGGATCGAATCCAGCTTCTTTCACGTTGATAGCAGCTTCTATGATTGCTCGAGCCTGCATTTCTGTAATTTCAGGATAAGTGTTACCCAAACGGCATCCACGGTGACCCAGCATTGGGTTGAATTCATGAAGTGAATCAACTTTCACTTTAACATCTTCCAAAGAGATCCCCATCTCGTCAGCCATTTCCTGCTGATTAGCAGTTTCGTGAGGTACGAACTCATGTAGTGGAGGATCCAACAATCGTACAGTTACTCCAAATCCAGTCATCTCTTTAAAAATACCTTCAAAGTCTGTTCGCTGGAATGGAAGTAATTTTGCCAAAGCTTCACGACGTCCGGCTTCATCATCTGCTAATATCATCTCACGCATTGCTTTAATCTTTTCACCTTCGAAAAACATGTGTTCTGTACGGCAAAGACCAATACCCATTGCACCGAATTCACGAGCTACTTTAGCATCGTTTGGTGTATCTGCATTTGTTCGAACATACATACGAGTAAATTTATCAGCAAGATCCATCAATTTTCCAAAATCTCCACTAAGTTCAGGATCGATCGTTGCGATCTTTCCTTCATAAACTTCACCGGTAGATCCGTTTAAAGAAACCCAATCACCTTCTTGGTAAGTCATTCCATCAATAACCATGATACGTTCTCTGTAATTAATTCTTATAGAACCAGCACCAGAAACACAGCATTTTCCCATACCACGAGCAACAACTGCAGCATGAGAGGTCATCCCACCACGAGCAGTAAGAATGCCATTAGCAATATTCATACCTTCCAGATCTTCAGGAGATGTTTCGATTCTAGCAAGGATCGCATTATCGAATTTATTTGCTTCATCTGCGAAAAATACAAGTTGACCGGTAGCAGCACCCGGAGAAGCTGGAAGACCTTTAGCTAGAACAACCGCTTCTTTAATAGCTTTACCGTCAAATACAGGATGAAGGAGCTCATCTAATTTGTTAGGTTCAACACGCATCAAAGCTATTTTATCATCAATAAATTTCTCTTCCAACATTTCAATAGCCATACGAACCATAGCTGCACCGGTTCTCTTGCCATTCCTAGTTTGAAGCAGCCACATTTTACCATCTTGAACTGTGAATTCAATATCTTGCATATCTTTATAATGATTTTCAAGTTTTGTTTCAATTTCAGATAATTCTTGGTAAAGCTTTGGCATTGTTTCTTCAAAAGAAGGGTAGTTTTTAGCGCGATCTTCTTCTGAAACACCCGCGAGTTTTGCCCATCTTTTACTACCTTCAAGAGTTATTTCTTGTGGGGTTCTAATGCCTGCAACCACATCTTCACCTTGAGCATTTATGAGGTATTCACCATTGAAGATATCTTCACCTGTTCCGGCGTCACGAGTAAAAGCGACTCCCGTTGCAGAATTATTACCCATGTTTCCATAAACCATAGCTTGAACATTTACAGCGGTTCCCCATTCGCCAGGAATCTTATTCATAGTACGATAATAGTTTGCACGTGGGTTGTTCCAACTTCCAAAAACTGCACCAATTGAACCCCAAAGTTGTTCCCAAGGACTATCCGGGAAATCGTGCCCTGTTACTTCTTTAACCGCTTTTTTAAATCTGGTAACAAGGACTTTCAAATCCTCGGCAGTAAGTTCTGTATCGTTTTCTACACCCTTTTCTTTTTTCATCTTGTCAATGATCTCTTCAAAAGGATCGATATCCATTTTTGTTTTGGGTTTCATATCTAAAACTACATCACCATACATTTGCACAAAGCGACGATATGAATCCCAGGCAAAACGCGGATTATTAGATTTTTTTGCAAGTCCTTCCACAGCGTCATCATTCATACCAAGGTTAAGAACTGTATCCATCATTCCAGGCATTGAAACGCGTGCACCAGAGCGTACAGAAAGTAAAAGTGGATTTGTGTTATCGCCAAATTTAGCACCCAAAATTTCTTCAGTATTTTTTACACCGGCTTCAACTTCTACTTTTAGAAGTTCTATTGTTTTTTCTACACCCAGTTTGTTCCATTCCGCACAAACTTCTGTAGTTATCGTAAATCCAGCAGGAACCGGAACGCCGATCAGATTCATTTCGGCAAGATTTGCACCTTTACCACCAAGAAGGTTCTTCATTTCAGTTTTACCTTCTGCTTTTCCATTTCCAAAAGTATAAACGCGTTTTGTACTCATTTTATATCTCCCTATGTTATTTTAACTATAAGATTTATATATTATATTTATTTAAAACATCAATTGTAACAATTCTTTTTTAAAGGTTTATGTGTCAAATGAAATTCAGTTTTTAAACTATTCAATTTTATGATTTGCAAATTATGTTAGACAAAGAATATCGTAATTATTTTTTGTATTTATTAAGGCATTAATAATGGAGGAATTTGTGGAATCAAAAAAGATTGGAAGTAAATACTTTATCCGAATTGATAAAGGAGAAGAAATCGTAAGTGTACTTACCGAATTCTGCAATGAGAGATCAATTAAACTAGGGGAAATATCTGCAATTGGTGCGGTTAATGAAGTTGAAATTGGTTTATTTGATCCATTAGAAAAGGAATATCATTCTAATTCAATAAGAGGTACTTTTGAAATTTTATCTATAATAGGAAATATTACATCGAACAAAGATAATCCGTACTTACATATGCACATAACACTTTCCGACAGTGAATATAATGCTTTTGGCGGACACTTGAATAAAGCTGTTGTAAGTGCAACATGTGAAGTAATTATTGAAGAATTGAGTGAGAAGCTGGATAGATATTTTGATGAAAATACCGGACTTAATTTAATTGAGTTTTAGAAATTAATTCTGATTCCAATAATATTACAAAATATGCAAGTTGACAGAATAATACGGTATCTACTATCTGAATATTCGAAAAAGAGATAATAAGAACTCACGAGGTTGGATGATAGCAATATATGTAGATAGTAAGCTGAAAAGATTTGAAAACAAGATCAAATTTACTTTTGATTTTATTTTCAATACTCTTGGATATGAATTCAAGTATATTCATAAACTGGATCAGTTACAGCAAAATGACATACTATTCTACTACGGTTTAATAGAACCTACAATAGAAGAAGCTTACATTCTAGCAATGGACAGGATACTATTCTATATTCCTGTTTTATCTGAATTATTGCAGCCAGATAAACTGACACTTGAGAAAGTCAAAGAGAATACAGAGATAATTAAATTAAAAGATAAAGTACCAATAATCTCAGATAAAGAGATCAAGGTGCCAATTCATTATTATCATAAAGATGATCTTTTCTACGGTATCTATGAATTTGATATTATAGGAAATATTCTATTTAATCTGGAGTTTTCTGCTGAGATCGAAGATGTAAAAAGAGACGATCATGGTTGGCTCTCAGATGAGGATGTTCCGTTTGCCGAGTTTCATCAAGAACCATATGTAAACATGTTGCTGTGGTTAATAGAAAGATGCATAAAGGATTCTTTACAAAGAAATGGATCTACTTTTTTAGTAAAGAAAGCTTATTGGCCTTCTGATGAAGTTTTTGCTGCATCCTTTTCTTATGATATAGATAAGCTGCAAAAATGGTCTTTGGGGAGAATGATCACCAGTACATTTGAAGATGTTTTGATCTTTTATAAAATTCAACACGTTTTTAGTAATTTCTTAAGTAAAATGAGATATTTATTAACAAATATTGAAGAGTATTGGAACTTTGATGTTATCGATCAGATCGAAAGTTTGCACCAGATAAATAGTACATTCTTCTTCGGAACAGAATCAAATAGCAAAAAGGATATTGATTATTCTGTGCAAAGCGGTGATGTGCATAAAGAATTAATGAACAATCATGCAAAAGGAAATGAGATTGCACTTTTGGCTTCTGTTAATTCTGGGAAACAAGATATTCTACATAAACAGAAAAATCGATTATCCAAAATAACCAGTGATGAATTAATGGGAATACGACATAATCATTTTAATTATGACCCGAGAATCACACATGAATTTCATAAGAAAAACGGATTCACTTACAATTCTTCAATCGGATTTCACCATAAAAATGGTTTTATAAATGGTCTTGGCTTTCCATTTCATCATTATAGTTCACATAGTAAGGATTTAAGAAGTAGCTTCGGATGGCATTCTTTGGAATTGCCAATAGTATTCTTTGATAAACATTTAAAGTTCTCCAGATCTAGCACAATTTCTTATGAGAATGCACAGGAAATCGTAGATCATTTAATAGAATCGGTTGAATCTGTAAACGGATTTATTTCTTTCAATTTTTCTATTTCTAACTTTGATGAGATCTCTTATAATAAGCAACTTCTTAATTTTATAATAGAGGAAATTAGACCAAAGAATGTTTTTATTGCCACTTTTATGCAGATCGCTTTGTGGTGGAAGAAAAGGGAAAGTATTGAGATCTTTGATAGTGAAGATCGATTCTATCTCTATTTTCCTACCCAAACCGAGAAATTTACGATTAATGTACTGGGTGATTATGAAATAGTTCAGGTTAATCACGCTAAAGCTGAAATTGAAGGTAATAATATTCATTTTTCTAAGATTAAATTGGATTCAAAGATAGAAGTGGTTCTTAAGCATAAAATGGAAGCTGAGGAAGAGAAATGAAAAACATTTTAATGATTTCTTATTTTGCACCACCATATAACATTCCTTCAGCTGTAAGAATTGGGAAATTTGCAAAATACTTACCTGAATTTGGTTGGAATCCTATTATTTTGACTGTGAAAGAATTAGGTTACTATCAGAAAGATTGGCAACAATTTGAAGGAATTAACAAAACCCAAATTTATCGTACGGAGTCGTTAGATCCAATTCGACTTCTAAATTATTTTACAAAAGAAAAAGTGCAACAAATTCATCGTAGTAAAGAAGGATTTACCAACAAAATAAAAAGACTCTTTGTAATTGATGAAAAAGTAGGATGGATGCCATTCTGCTACAGAAAAGGAAAAGAGATAGTAATAAATAAGAAAATCGATGTAATTTATTGTACTACTGGTGGAATTTATAATCATGTAATCACCTCTTATAAGTTAGCAAAAAAATTCCAAAAACCTCTGGTCGTGGATATTCGTGATCTTTGGGTGGATCATCCATTCAAAGAGATAACTTTTTATAATAAAATCCTAAATAGTTATTGGGAAAAAAAGATTTTGAAATTTGCTGATAAAGTGATTGTGGTGACACCAGGACTTAAAAAACATTATAATGAGAAATATTCATTTTTGGATAACAAAATGGAAGTAGTCACAAATGGTTTTGATATTGAGAATTATGAATACGGAAATCGAATTGATAATACAGCAATCACCTTTACATTTGCTGGTAATTTCTATAAAAATTTATCGCCTGAAGATATTTTTAATGCAATTCCTGATAATATAAACGATAAAATAAAATTGCAATTTATAGGAAATTTTCGAAATCAATTTTGGAATATGAAGCAAAGATTTGAAGAGCGAAAATTACAAAATGTGGAAATAGAAATTCTACCGCGTATGGTTAAAAATAAATTATACAAGTATCTTGATTCTGCGGATGTTTTACTGATATTTTTGCCGCAGGGGGAAAAATATGAATGTATATTAACCACAAAATTATTTGATTATCTCCTTCACAAAAAGCCAATACTAGCATTTTGTTCACCAAAGGGAGATTTAGCAGAATTCATCAAGAAAGGAAATTTGGGATTTATTGCTGAAGCAGGTAATGTTAAGGATGGGAATAAAATTATTAGAAAAATATTAGATTTAAAAAAATATCATAAATTGCATGATATTCGAAGAGACGAAGAATTTGTTAATCGATATTCAAGAAAGAATCTAACAAAACAATTAGCTGAGATAATTTCATGAAAAAAATTGTCCTTTTTGCAAATACAAGCTGGTATATTTATAACTTCAGAATGAATCTGATGAAAGAACTATCAAAATTGAATTATAAAATCATAGTAATTGCTCCACAAGATGATTACTCAGATATGATTCCTTATGAATATCATCACATAAGTATGAATAATCATAGTCTTAATCCTTTTCGAGATGCACTTACATTCATAAAGATTTATAAATTATTAAATAAACTAAAACCAGATCTGATCTTAAGCTATACAATAAAATCCAATATCTATGGAGTTTTAGCAGCTAGTAAATTGAGAATTAGATCTGTAGTAAATATTGCTGGTCTCGGAACAACATTTCGGAAAAAAAAAATTACTTCATTTTTCATTAGAAAATTTTATAGATATGCAGTTCATAAGGCTGATTTTATCTTTTTCCAAAATAATGAGGATTTGAAGTTATTTATTATAAATCAAAAATTTAAAAACTTCAAACTTCTTCCCGGTTCGGGAGTTGATCTTGAAAGGTTTGCACCAAAAATTTCTAAAGAAAATGAAAAATTTACATTTCTACTCTTAGGAAGATTATTAAAGGAGAAAGGAATCTATGAATTTGTAGAATCTGCCAAAAAAGTGAGGAAAGAATATAAAGCAAAATTTCAACTTTTGGGATTTATAGATTCAAAAAATCCCATTGCTATAAGAAAAAGTGAGATCGACAAATGGCATTATGATGGTGTAATCGAATATTTAGGCTTTACAAATGATGTTAGAGGATTTATTTTGAATTCTGATTGTGTGGTTTTACCTTCGTATTATGGAGAAGGTATTCCAAAATCACTTTTAGAAGCTGCAAGTATGGGTAAACCTTTGATCACTACAGATCATACTGGTTGCAGGGAAGTTGTGGAGGATGGTGTGAATGGGTATATTTGCCAGCCCAAAAATGTTGAAGATCTTTCAAAAAAAATGATTAAAATGTTGAATTTAAAAGAAAAAGAGTTGAAAGAAATGGGTATAAAAAGCAGGGAAAAAGTTGCTAAAGATTTTGATGAAAAAATTGTGCTTGATGCGTATAAATCATTGGTACAAAAATTGATAGGAACTTCTGACTAAAATGACATATCTAATATTTTTCTTATTTTCTTTAATTATTACTTATATTTTAGTGCCAATTAATATAAGATTTTCCAAAAAACAGAAATTAATTTCTCACCCAGACACACGTGGAATTCATAATGTGCCCACACCGATAGCAGGTGGTTTGTCATTTGGCATTCCAATAATTCTTCTACAGCTTGGAGTATATTTTATCTTTCCCGAATTAGGTTATCAAATACTATATTTATCATTAGGCAGTTTATTGATGTTAATATTGGGTTTTCTTGATGATAAAACTAAATTAAGAGCTAAATACAAATTAATTTTCCAAATAGCAATAATTACGATTATATATTTTTCTGGATTTAGTATTCAATTGTTAACAAATCCATTTGGAAGAACAATAATATTAGGATATTTTTCTTATCCAGTAACAATATTGTGGTTTTTACTTGTTGTTAACGCTTTTAATCTGATTGACGGTATGGATGGATTAGCTTCAGGGATAGCTATAATTGTAGCAGTTGTATTATTAGCTGTTGGTATATTAAAATCTAACTCAATTATAATTTTTTCTTCCATAGCTTTAATCGGAACTAATTTGGCTTTTTTAAAATATAATTTCTATCCGGCCAGAATATTTATGGGTGATACAGGTAGTCTTTTCCTAGGGTTCAATATTGCTGCGATCTCAATAATTGGGAAAGCAGAATTCAAAGGTATAACATCTATGACACTTCTCGTTCCAATTATTGCATTGGCTATTCCAATTATGGATACAGCATTTGCAATATTTCGTCGTGTAAACAAGAAGGAAAATATTTTTCAAGCTGATAAAGAACATATACATCATAAATTGCATGAAATTGGTCTATCGCAGAAGAATATAGCATTAATCTGTTATTTTTTAACTTTACTATTTGGTCTTATAGCATTTGGTTTTTCATTTTCTTCTAAAAAAATATTACTTTCTATTTTATTATTTTTATTATTTATTCTGATAGTTGTTGTTTATAATATTTTCAAAAAGGAATTTAAAAAATGAGAAAAAAATTAATTATTCTTATGGTGCTAATTGCTACTAGTTTATTGGCACTCAAAAATTGGAAAGTGTATACTAATACTACTCATATTTTTGACGTAGTTGAAACCGGAAATGAAATGTATATAGCTACTTGGGGTGGACTTCCAAATTACGATCTTAACAATAATTCGTTTGGAGAAACTCTAACCACAATCAATGGACTGTATAGTAATGATATAAGAGCCCTTGATTATTTGGAAAGTTCGAATCAGATATTGGTTGGAACTGCTGGTAATGGGATTAATAGGATAGGTGAAAGTGGTTTCCTGACTCCACTTACCGAAGTTTTAGGTTTAAAATCAAATAAAGTGAATAAGATAACACATAATGATTCTCTCATTTTCGTTGCTACAAAATTAGGGGTAAGCTGTTTTAAAGATGATCCTGATTTTCCATTTCCACTTTTATTAAATAACTATGATACAGGGAATGGACTTTCTGCAAACAACATTACTAGTTTACAAATATCTGAGGATGGATATATTTTTTGTGGAAGTGATAACGGTTTAGATATTGTTCACATAGATTCTATGAATGTAGTAAGTAATTGGGATCACTTCAATGCAGATAATTCTATATTTCCTAGTAGTATAATTAACGATATCTCAGTAAGGGATAATTATGTAGCTATCGGAACCAGGGGAGGGCTTGTCGTGTCCTATTTTCCCGCTTTTGAATGGATAGTATATGACGATATTATCGAAAATCACATCTCTTCTATATATCCAGTTTATATTAATAGTGCACAGCAAATTATTGCTGGTGTTGGGTATTGGGATGAAGAAAAAATGATTGTAGTGGATTCGACAGATATTGCTGCTTTCAAATTTTCGAACGGACAAATTCAAGAATTATGGAATGCAGACGATATGCATCTTAGTAATACTCAAGTTATGGGATTCAAAGAAATAGAAGGAACGCTATTAGCTTTTACTTGGGGGGAAGGATTTTCATTTTATGATGGTTTCGATTGGTCAATACCCAAGAAATCGAACAGCCTGCTTTCCAATACAATAAAGGATATTGTTTTTGATAAACAAAATAAACTTTGGATTACAGACGGTCATAAAGGAAGTTCAGCAACTTCCAAAGGTACACGAGGAGTATCTTCTTTTGATGGAAACATATGGCAAAATTACAAAGCTGAAGAAACAGGTTTAAGAAGCAATAATATTTATTCTATTTGTGTAGATGAAGATAATAGAAAATGGTTTGGTGCTTGGAGTAGTAATTCTTCACAAAATTGGCAAAGTGGAATTAGTGTATTCGATGATGTGAATAATGTGTGGGGTTATGTTACAACAAATAATGGTATTGGTAACAACACTATTAGCTTTTTAACTATAGACGAACAAAATAGAACTTGGATTTGCTCTTATGGTGGTAGTACTGGTTATATTACTATTCTTGATGCTAGTTTTAATTATATAACCAATTTTGAGTTATTTGAACCTTTAGATCCGAATGATATGGATCCAAATTATATATTTTTTGGTGAAGAAAAAATATATTTCGGAGGTTGGGTTTCTGGTCTAAGAATATGGAATGATACATCAGATCCAATTACAAATGATGCAAATTGGTCGAAAACCCCATTTACTGATAATCTGCGAAGTGGAAGAATCTTTGATATAACATCGCGCAATATCAATAATGAAGAAATTTGGATTGCTTCTGGCGATGGATTATTTATGTTTGATGGAGAATATTGGTATAAATACGGAGCTCATATTAAGAAGAAAGTCTGGCTTAATAACCAATGGTTTTGGAATGAAGATAATCCTGATCCTGAATACTGGTATTATGAAGGACAAGAAAGACTTTATGGTTCCATATCAACATATCCAACCGCACTTTTTGTCGACCCGTTTGGGATGATATGGATTGGAACACAAGATGCTGGGATCACCATTTTTGACAAGAGTAGAGATAAATTCATAAACCTTACTACTGAGAATACTTCACTTATCTCAAACACGATTACAGATCTTGCTTACGAACCAAGAACTGGAGTCTTGTATATTGGAACCAATTCAGGAATGAATTCTGTGGAAATTGGTATTTCAGCTGAAATGAACGAAGAAACTGATCTTTTTGAAACGATCGTATATCCTAATCCATTCTATCCTGAAAATGGTGATATATTAAGAATTGAGAATAAAAGCGCAATCACGATGCCTAAAGGTAACACATATTGTAGGATTTTTGACCTGAGTGGTGATCTTGTTATAGAAATAGAGAAAGATATTTACGAACAATTTAGTTGGGATGGATTGAATAAAACCGGCAAGAAATGTGGTTCTGGGATATATATTTATGTAATCTCAGCACCTGGCGGACAGACTTCAAAAGGGAAGATAGCTCTTGTTAGATAATATACAATGAAGAAAAAGATATTATTTCTTTCGGCCTATAATTCATCATTTGTACGGAATGATAGGGATATCTTGGAGAGATTTGCAGATGTAACAACAATTTCTATTCCAATAAAAAGAAATATTTTTACGATAGTATCATTAGCCTATAAAGTTTTTGTTGGAGTCTGCAAGAATGATATTATATATTGCTGGTTCGCAGAGCTTCCTGCTTATATTTCTGTCTTTTTCTCCAAATTACTGCATAAGAAATCTATTGTTGTGATAGGTGGATATGAAGTTGCAAATGTACCGGGAATAAAATATGGCGGTATGCTTAATCCAAAGAATGTTAAGAAGGTGAGGTATATACTTCATAATACTGATATTACTCTTGCTGTTTCCAAATCAAATAAAAAAGAGATAGAGGATAACTTCATAACCAAACGGTTACAATTAGTCTATAATGGCGTTCAAACAGAATCATTCTATCCGCAAGGAGATAAGAAGGATATTGTGATCACAGTTGGGAATGTAACCAGAGAGACTTTGCAAAGAAAGGGTTTAGAAACTTTCGTAAAAAGTGCTGCCCTTCTTCCTGATACAAAATTCATTTTGATCGGAAAGCATTTTGATGAATCTAGTGAATACCTTAGTTCAATTGCTTCTGATAACGTTATATTCACCGGTTTTGTTAATGATAATGAATTACTTAAATATTTGCAGGAAGCAAAAGTATATGTTCAGGTTTCGGCACATGAGGGTTTTGGAATTTCATTGGCTGAAGCTATGTTGTGTGAATGTATACCAGTAGTAACAAGCTGTGGAGCTTTACCGGAAGTTGCTGGTGCATCAGCGTTTTATGTTCCATTTAATGATCCAACAAAAACGGCTAAGTCCATTCAGGATGCATTGAATGAGAAAACGGGAGAACAATTCCGAAAGCATATTCTCAATAATTATTCACTAAGAAGTAGGGAAGAGCAGCTAAGGAAATTAATTGGAGATCTAGCGTGAATCTGAAAATGGGAATTGATAGCTATAAACCTGGATGGGAGATCGTTCTAAAACAGATCGGTGTAAGCTTTGATCAGTTTTCGCTATCAGATAAAATCTCTCCTGATAAATATTCTGTTCTCATTATCACAGAGCCGCATACATCTAAAGAAAATAAAGTAATTGATGAATTCCTCAATGCAGGCGGAGCAGTACTTTATTCTGATAATTCAATATTAGATAGAATTTCTTACAAAACAAGAAAAGTTCGTTTTCTATGCTCAGAAGAGAACACTCCATTCTCACAAGTTGGTTTAGTAGATATCTATTCGACGATTAGGATTGCAAGGTCTAATAATATTAAGACAATTGATTCGAAATTGAATATCCTTTCTGCTGATTATGGAACAAATCTGATTTTACCCTTTAATATTAATGAGCTTATCTTGAATTGTAATTCAAGAAGAAAGAAATTTTATGCAAATAGAAAGGAACTTCCATCTGAGATCGTGGCGGAAGTTTCCAAAGGGAAATTGAGGAAGATCGTGGAAAAATCTCTTGAATATCTGCATCATAAAAGAGATCTGCCTTTTGTTCATTTATGGCATCAACCACATATTGATAAAAATTTATTTATCTTCCGACTTGATACAGATTTCTGTTCCAAAAAAGATGCAGGTGAAATGTATAAGATCTGCGAAAGTAATAATATTTCAGCAACTTGGTTTTTGGATACTGATTCAAATGATAGGTTAAATAATTATGCATTAATGAAAAACCAAGAAATGGCGATACATTGTGATAAACATTATG
This sequence comes from Candidatus Cloacimonadota bacterium, assembly GCA_023137125.1. Taxonomy (GTDB): domain Bacteria; phylum Cloacimonadota; class Cloacimonadia; order Cloacimonadales; family TCS61; genus Tenebribacter. The sequence goes on from JAGLPW010000034.1 coordinate 23,433, forward strand.
TTTATGATAACCTTGAGGATAATTATAATAACATACTAAAAGCTGAACAAAAAATTAAGAAATGTGGAATTAAAGCTAACGGTTTCGCTGCTCCGTTTGGAGATTGGAATTATTCACTTGATAAAGCTATGCAAAAAATGGAACTGAAATATTCTTCTGAATTCACCCTTGATTATGACGACCTTCCATTTTATTCATATTATAATAATGAATTCTCTAAGATTCTGCAAATTCCTATACATCCAATCAGCATGGGAAGATTACGTCGCTCCCATTTTAGTGAAAATGAAATGCTGCAATATTACATAGATTTAATAAATGAGAAGCTTAAATTTGGAGAGCCTGTTATTATTTATCACCATCCGCATCATAAGCATTTTGATATCTTTGATAAGATATTTCAATTTGTGAATTCTAAAAATTTTGGAAACATGAGTATGAATGAATTTAATAAATGGTGGGAAGAAAGATATAAACTTGAACCTGAGTTCCAATATGTTGATAATAGGCTTTCAGTTAAATTTGATTCTGAAAATGTATGTATAAAAATATCAATAACTGATGGATTTACAATTTCGCAAGAGAAAAATATTCAAATTGATAAGATAATGTTGAAACCACATTTTAAAACAATAATAAAGCATGATGTAAAAAGAATTCGAAAGTTTCATTTGAGAGATCTTCTATATAATCATGAATCGAGAAGAAGTAGAGAATATTTTTCAAAGGATTGATCTCTCTGAGATTATCTCTCTCCAAATATCATAGCTTAACCACCAATTAATCTGTCTTGCATATATTTTATTGCCATTATAATATTCATTTATCATATATCTGATCTTGTTTATATCATAATAGGGATGATCTATAACTGCTTTACTATTAATTCTATCCTGCACAAAGTCAGACATTACATCAAGTAATTCTATATCTAAATTTGGTTGTGGATATTTTCTAATTTTTTTACTGATCATTGCCATACCGTAAGCGGAATATAGGTTTAGAGTGAACGGAATAATTGTATTATATTTTACAATTGGAAATTTAGTGAGATGTTGATTTTCCATTAGTATTTTCTTGTTCATAATAACTGATTTGCGTGTTTTAACATCTACATTAAAAACCAATTTCAGCAAAGAGGGTTGTAAAAAAGGCATATAATTTGTTAAATAATTATCCATTCTAGATTGTGTTATAGCCCCATGTATCGATTTGGAATATCTTATGTGCATTAGATCGATCCAATTATCTGAGCCGAAGTTTTTTACGTCAGGCATGTCATTAAACATTTTCTCGATAGTTTCTAATGATAAAGAGTGCAGAATTCTTTTTGTATCTTCATTAAATATATCAGCTTTTGGTTTTCTCATGATCGAATAAATATTTTCTATATCTTTATTAAACAAATGTTTTCTACCTTTAAATAAAATCTTGTTACCAATAACTCTTCTAAACAAACCTCCTGAACCTCCATCAATAAATACAGGTTCACTATCTATGGAGTTATAATATCCCAATTCCTTCATAACGTATGCTGGTAATGTTGAATATGTCTCAGATACAAATTCATACAAATTAGAAATACATTCTTCTACTTTAGGGAAATGCTTATAATATATTTTATGTTTGAAGGAATAATAATTTGCAATTAATTTTGCAGTGATTGCATCAGGTAATTCCTTTTTCCCCCAGGTTAGTGTTTTCCATTTTGTTCTATCTTCTGTAAGTAAAAATGAGAGTAAGGTTCTAGAATCTATTCCTCCAGATAATGCTAGATTAATGTTTTTGTTATTCTCTATTGGGAAAAGAGTTAAATCTTTTAACATACTTATTGGCTTATACCCAAGGATGTTCGTTGCAAGATCTGGATGCCAATGTTTGTATGATGTTTCGATTTTATTATTTTCATTAATAGTAAGTTTTCCCCCTGGACCAAGCTTATTAATTCCTTTCACAAAACTTTTATTAGAAAAACAATATATTAAATCCCAAAATGAAGAATACGATTCAAAGTTGATCTCAGAATTGTTATCAATTTTAGTTAACCAATCTAATCTTGAAGAGAAACCGATAAAATCATCTGTTTCAAGATAATACAAATCTCTCAAACCTAATTGATCATTTCTAATTGTAATTTTTTTGTTTTTTATTAATATAGTTACAAAATGACCATTCAATGAGGATAAATTGGTATTCTTGTCTATTAATTTGTTGTACCAATCATATTGTTCCATAAAATTGAATTTTTTATTCTCATTAGTAATTCCTAATCCGAGAACAATAAATTTATCATTATTATTCTTTTCATTGAAATTACTACTACACATATTTTTAGATCCACCAGCAACTAAATAAATTTTGCGATTATTGATTGAATATTTTGGTTTAGGATGTATTGTTTCTAAAATCATATTATCAAGTTTAAATTTTTTCTTATTTATTAGTCCAAACATCCAACTCATTTCATATCCTCCAAAGATTATCTAATTTTCTTATGTTTACAAAAACATGCAAGTTTTTTTATTTTGACAAAAGTATGATGTTAATGTGAATAAATCCATAGTAAAAAGGATAAAATATGAGAATATATTTAGCAAGTTATCAGTCTATTATGTTGAATCGTGGTGGACCAACATATAAATTATTACATTTAAAAAGGGCATTAGAAGAAATTGGAGTTGATGTAAAACTGTTTGATATGTGGGATTTTAACTTAAAGCTTACAAAAGATGATCTTGTTCACATATTCCTGGCAAATATAAGTACGTATTCTCTCGCTACTAATCTTAAACTTTATGGTGCAAAGTATGTAGTTAATCCGATAATCTTCAGTAATCATCCAGCTTGGAAAATCAAACTGTATCAGAATCTGGAAAAACCTTTGAGTAGACTATTTATACGTTCTATTTCGGATTATAAGATAATAAATCTAATATGTAATAATGCTGAGAAAGTACTTCCAAATACTATTGATGAGGGCAATTTGCTTGTGGCTGGCATGAATGTTGATAAAGAGAAAATGCAAGTGATCCACAATGGTGTGGAAAAACGTTTTGCAGATGCTGATGCAAGTTTGTTCCAAAAGAAATATGGTCTGAAAGATTTCATTCTTTACGTGGGGCATTTAGGACCAGATAGGAAGAATGGTAAGAATATAATAAATGCATTACAGCAGATCGATCATCCATCAGTAATAATTGCTGATATTTTACATAATAAAGAGGGTACATGGTGCAGGAAGGAAATTGAGAAAAGTAAGAACATCAAACTTATAGATTGGATAAACCATGACGATCCTCTTTTTGCTTCTGCTTATGCTGCTTGTCATACTTTTATCCTTCCCACCAAATACGAAACACCTGGAAGAGCTGCATTGGAAGCAGGAATCGCTGGAGCAAATATCGTAATCACTCCAAATGGTGGGACGAAAGAATATTTTGCAAAACACGCTGAATACCCCAATCCGTATTCTGTAGAATCAATTGTCACTGCGATCAAGACATCACTAGACAAGAAAAAGACAGATGAATTAAAAAAACGAATATTGATTAATTATATCTGGGAAGTGATAGCACAAAAAACAGCAGATATGTATAAGCAGATAATCAAATGAATAAATATCTAAAGAAATCAGCTCATTATTTTGCGGGGAACCTGTTTAACAAGGTCCTGCTGATCGTATTTTTACCGATCTTTGCACACTTTATGATCCCCGCTGAATATGCTGTTTACACTAACTTTCTTATCTTTATTTCATTTGCGAAACTAATATTTCTCATGGGAATGGAACAATCAATAATTCCTTATTTTCACGCTGAATCTTCCAATGACTATAAATATACTCTCATTTCCTCATTATACACTATTGTAATTGTAACCAGCATTATATTATCCATAATAATTTTTCTAAATAGAAATTTACTTTCACAATTGATTGTGCGTGATCAAGGTTATAATTTTCTCATTCCACATATTGTGATCATTATTGTTACAAGTTGTATTTACGGTTTGACTTTAAGTATTTTGAATATGATGGAGAGTTCAGCTAATTATGCAATTTTGGGTGGGGCTAAGAATTTTATTCTACTTTTTCTATTCCTTTACGGTGCATTCACTAAACAATTCACTGTGTATACTGTTTTCCTTTTTATAATGATTTCATCGGTTATCTCTGCGTTATTAGCATTTGTTAATATGATGATAATTCTGAAAAATTTTGCTGATGGGAGTTTCCAACCTAGAATATTCTCATTCAGAGTTCTTAAACCTGTTTTGAAATTCGGATTGATCATGGTTCCCGGTACTATGGCAATGCTGATCCTTAGAGTGATAGATAGATATATGCTGACTTATCTTTCTGCAGAAGGATTGCATGATGTGGGAATATATTCAATTGGTTACAGGATCGGAATGATCATGCAGTTATTAGTAACTATTGTTAGCTTGGTGTTCTTACCTTACGCCATGCGGATAGCTAATAGACCTGAGGCCAAAGGCTTATACAAAAGAATTTATAATTATTATGTCTTGCTTGGAAGCGCATTAGGAATTCTTATAATTCTATATTCAAATGAAATATTCGCTATTTTCATTGATATTAGATACCATGATGCGATTAATATTGTATTCATCGGTGTTATTTCTGTATTCTTATTAGGAGTTTTCAACATTCTTAATATTGGTTTTTACATAAAAAAAAGTGCAAAAAATATTTCTGTTGCAGTAAGTTTGGGTGCAATTCTCAATTTAATCATGAATTATTTTTTGATCCCCTTATATGGAGTTATGGGAGCGGGTATAGCTTCGATTGCAGCTTACCTTTTTATTGTGTGTTACAATTTTATCAAAGTTGAAAAGAAGACAAATATTGGATTTAATGGGAGTTACCTAGTTTTTTCTATTCTTATATTATTGATTGTAGCTTACCTTAACATTTATATCCCAGCGGGATTGCAATTCACTCTTATTAAAACAATAATTCTTATTGTAATGTTAATGGTAATTGCTATAATCATGAAAAAAAGTGGAAAATTAGACAAATTAAGGTCAATGTATAAAGCTGGGATGGATAAATGAAATTTACTTTGAATAATTTTATTACCGAGATTGAGATTACAGAAATGTTTGAAGGTCTGGGATCTATTAAAAAAGTAGTGATTATAGATAGGAACATTTATGAATTAAACAAAAACAAATTAGATGTTTATATAAAGGATTCTCCTAAATATTTTTTCGAGGCAATAGAAAGTAATAAAACTCTCAATGAGCTAAGGTTGATATATTCATTTTTTATAGAGAATAACGTTACAAGAGAAACTGTGATTCTTGGAATTGGTGGTGGTATCACAACTGATATAGCTTCTTTTGCTGCTTCTACTTTCAAGCGTGGCTGCAGACTGCAACTTATTCCTACTACTTTTCTTGGCATGATCGATGCGGCAATTGGTGGAAAAACTGCAGTCAATTTTAATGGGATCAAAAATGCAATCGGAACATTCTATCCTGCTGAAAAAGTGTATATACATCCCGGTTTCTTAGAAACACTTCAAGAAAAAGAATATAATAGTGGATGGGCAGAATGCCTGAAAGTGTCTTTGATCATGAATAATGGATTGTATGAAATATTATCAGATAAGAAATCTGAAATAACACTAGAGATTTTGCAAAAAGCGATTGAGATAAAAATGACACTTTGTGAGAATGATCTCAAAGATTCGTGTGAGCGCAGAAAACTGAATTTGGGACACACATTTGCCCATCTGATAGAATCAGCTTCGGGATATACTGTAAATCATGGTGAAGCTGTTGCAATAGGAATTCGTAAAGCTGCCGAACATAGTTATAATGAAAAAATGATAAGAAAAAACGAGTTCAATAAGATCAATGAACTTCTTGATAAATATAATCTTTCTGATATCATTTCAAATGAAATCAAAAGTAAAATAAAAGAGAACGGTAAAGAGCTTATTTTTCAGGATAAAAAAGCAGGGGAGAAGGTCAGATTAGTTTTATTCCGTGGATTTCAAGATATAATCGTTTTGGAAATAGATAATCATCAAAAGGTGATCGATCTAATGACTTCATGATCTATAGATCATCTCCGCGATCTTTTCTAGATATTTTGCATCAACTTCATCAAAAGAATCAGGCTTCTCACTGTCTACGTCTAACACGGCTACAATTTCATTATCCTTATATATTGGAATTACAATCTCTGATGCTGATCGACTGTCACAAGCAATATGTCCTGGAAATTTGAGAACATCAGGAATAATTTGCGTTTTCTTCTGATCTATAGCCGCCCAACACACTCCTGTGCGCTTGGTTAAAACCAAACAGGCTACACTACCTTGATAACAGCAAACAGTTAATTCACCATCAACTAATCGATAAAATCCTGTCCAAAAAAAGTAATCAAATTTATGATGCAGAATGGCGACGATTGTACTCATCCTAGCCAATGGATCTGTTATTTTTAATATAAGCTCTTCGATCTGGCTGATAACTCGCTCATAACGTTCTGCTTTTCTTATTTTATCCATTTTCATCTCTTTCTATAAACTAATTTCATATTATAAATTATTGATTATGGTGTCAATTCCTGAAATACAATCATTATTGAAAGTTAATAAAAATTTCACAATTAATAATATATCAGCGATTGAATTATATTGCGTAAAGTTTACTCACTTTATCAATGTGGGGAATATTTCCTCAATCTATGTTTTTTTTACTTGACTATATATACATTATTAAGCTTTTTCTCAACCTATGGAAAAGAATAAAAAACATGATACTGTTGATGGGAGAAGTGAATCAATAAAAAAATATTATCAAATATCACATCAGATTTTATTATTTGCCAGTAAGAAAGTCTCAACTGAAGTTTTCTTAAAAGAATCATTAAAATTAATTAGCGATTTTATTAACTGCGAATTACTAGAATTGTGGATTAGAAGCAAAGATGGACAATATTACGCTAAATATAATTCAAAATATAAACCAAGATTTCAAATAGAAAATTTACTTCAGAAGAATAAATTCGAATTTAAGAAAAAATTTGAAGAACGTAAACATATGATCAAAATATGTAATAATATCTTAGATGATAATTTCGAAAAGAATGATAAATATTCACCAATTGGTTCTTTCTTTTCTAATGATGACTCATTCTCTGCTGGTAAGAATTTGATACATTCTTATGCGATAATTATGATCAATAGCAATTTTAAAAGGCAAGGATTATTAATTATATATTGTTCCCTGAAAAACAAATTTAGTAAAGAAAAAATCGAAATGCTAGAAAATGTAGTTCAAAGTCTTAGTATTGCTCTAAATCATCTTCATACACAAATTAATTTGAACGAAAGAGTAAAAGAACTGACCTGTTTATATGGAATTGCTCAATTAGCTGAAAGTTCAGATCTTTCTATAGAAATAATTCTGCAGAAGATCGTTGAGCTTTTACCTGTTGCCTGGCAATATCCAAAACTGGCAACAGCAAGAATTATTTTAGATGGCAAGTATTATACTTCACCTAATTTTATGATAAATTCGCGAAAACAATCATCAAATATTCTCATATCCGATGTCAAAAAAGGCTTAGTTGAAGTCACATATCCTGATACAGCTTTTGGAATTGACGATTCTCCCTTTCTTGCAGAAGAACAGAATTTATTAAATGTTGTAGCCAGGGAGATTGGCATAATTATGGAAAGAAGATTTGCAGAATTTGAGAAAAAGAAACTTGAAAATCAACTACGTCATGCAGACAGGTTGGCAACAATCGGTCAACTATCTGCAGGAGTTGCTCATGAACTCAACGAACCATTAGCGAATATTTTGGGATTTGCACAACTATTGCAGAAGAATGACAACTTAACAAAACAGGAAGAAGCAGATCTGAAAGCGATTGTCGATGCTTCTCTACATGCCAGAGAAATTATTAAGAAATTGATGTTGTTTGCCCGACAAATGCCTCCTCAAAAGACAAAAGTAAATCTTAACCAGTTAATAGAAAATGGATTATATTTTTTGATGTCTCGTTGCGAAAAAAACGGAATCAAAGTTA
>JAGLPW010000035.1 GCA_023137125.1 Candidatus Cloacimonadota bacterium
ACTGGAATCGGTATGAACAATGAAGTCTTGAAACAAATATTTATCCCATTTTTCACAACAAAAGATATTTCCGAAGGAACCGGTCTTGGATTACCTGTTGTTCACGGAATTGTAAGTTCTCATGGTGGTTCAATTAAAGTTGAAAGCAAAGTTAATAGGGGAACGAAATTTAAAGTGATCCTGCCTGTACAATCTTAGATCAATTTGAGGAATATAGATGAATGATAAAAAAAAAGATAAGATATTAATAGTTGATGATTCAGCAGATACAAGATTGATAATACAACGAAATCTTTCGGAGCAAGGATATCAAGTATTTACAACTGCTGATGTTGTTAATGCTATCCAGATTTTGAATTCTGTCCACATTGATTTGATTATAACTGATCTGAAAATGCCCAAAGTTAGCGGAATTGATCTAATTAAACATGTTCGGGAAAACTGCAAAGATTCTGAAGTAATTATGATAACTGGATATCCGTCGATCGAAAGTGCTGTAAAAGCTGTTAAAATAGGGGCATTAGATTATTTAACAAAACCTTTTACAGACGATGAACTTCTGAATGCAGTGAAGAAGGCATTTGAGAAATTGAAATTTACAAGGAAAATCAGAGCTCAAAGTAAGCTTAATTTTGCAGAAAGCTATGGAATAATCGGTGAATCAGATGTGATGAAAAAGGTTTTCAAAGAAACTCTAAAGGCCTCTCAAACTTCATCAACGGTTCTTATTTACGGAGAAAGCGGGACTGGCAAAGAATTAATTGCACGAGCAATACATTACAACAGTTCCCGTTCTTCTGCTCCATTCGTTCCGATCAATTGTGGTGCTATACCAGAAAGTCTTATGGAAAGTGAACTTTTTGGCTATATTAAAGGTGCTTTTACGGGAGCATATGAAAACCGAGATGGTTTTTTTCTTACTGCAGATCATGGTTCAATATTTCTAGATGAAATAAGTGAAACCGCTCTTTTAATGCAAGTTAAACTGCTCCGAATATTGGAAAATAAAGAAATATATATGGTTGGTGCCAAGCAACCGAGAAAAGTGGATGTGAGGATTATTTGTGCAACCAATAAGCACCTCTTTAATTTAGTTGAGAAGGAAAAATTCCGAGAAGATCTTTTTTATAGATTAAATGTAATAACAATTGATTTACCTCCTCTCAGAGAACGGGGAGATGATATTTTACTTCTGACAAATTATTTGGTAAAAAAATATGCTGATAACCTAGGGAAGGAAATACCTGAATTCTCTGATAAAGCTTTAAAAATTTTTAGAGAATATCATTGGCCAGGTAATGTTAGAGAATTGGAAAACATTATCCATAGGATTATATTGATGAATGATGACCTGAAAATTGATATTCCCGACCTTCCTCCTTTAATGCGATTCACTGCTTTAAGACAATCTGGATTGGATAGAACTTTAAAAGAAGTAGAATTAGAATATATAAAAAATGTTCTGGTCAGTGTGAATGACAATAAAACCAAAGCAGCTAAAATTTTGGGTATCGATCGGAAAACTTTACGGCAAAAAATGAAAAAAATTGAAGGGTAACAATCGGGGAATTTATCCCCAGAAGCAGTAATTTCCCCGATTTATTAATACAGACATCCCTTTCAAAAAGTGATCAATAATCTTTCTTTAACAGTATAACTATCTAATTTTTAATCAATTAGCCCTCTCAACAACTTAATTACAGAATCTGGTATGCAATTTGCATATAGTATTACAAAAGAATTATAGGAGGGTAAAATGCAACCAAAAGAAAAAAAAGAACAATTTAGTTCATATTCATTCCCTTTCGATGAAGTTGATAGGAAAATCAAGATCTCTAAGCATAAGAAGAAAATGTATCAGATCAAGGAAGGTCCGAAGACTTATCCTTGGCCTTGTGAAGTTGAACCAAATCGCACAATAATTATTACAACCGATGACTTATTCAGCAAAACCAAAGATGGAACAATTATTAAACATACTGGTGTCGGATGTTATGGAATTGTAATTCCTGATGAGGATTTTATTGAGATTTACTAATAGCTAAAGTCGGTAAAACCTTGTGAATGTATATAGCCTACTATATTTTGCAAGGTTTTAGTTCTTTCCCGACAACTTTTTATGGATCGCATTAGCAGCCGCTCTACCAGCTCCCATTGCGAGAATGACAGTTGCTGATCCGGTAACAATATCACCACCGGCATATACAAATTCTTTTGATGTTTCCATTGTTTCTGGATTTACTTCGATATATCCCCACTTATTTCTTTCTAGATCGGGAGTTGAATCAAATATAATTGGATTTGGACCATTACCAATCGCAACGATTACAAGATTATATTCCTGATAGAAATTAGAGTCTTTAATAACAACAGGTCTTCTCCTTCCAGAATCATCAGGTTTCCCCAATTTCATATTCACACATTCAACTCCTTTTACCCAGTTATTATCATTTCCCACATATAAGATTGGATTAGTAAGGAGCTTGAATTTAACACCTTCTTCTTCTGCATGATGTATTTCCTCATTTCTGGCAGGCATTTCGATACGAGATCGACGATATATGATAGTGACTTCTTTTGCTCCAGTTCTGAGAGCATTTCTGGCACAATCCATAGCTACATTACCACCTCCGATAACAGCAACTTTGTCACCTTTTGGTAAAGGAGTATCATATTCAGGGAATTTATATGCTTTCATCAGATTAATCCTGGTTAGGTATTCATTAGCAGAAAAAACGTTGCATAAATTTTCACCTGGTATTTTCATAAATCTTGGTAATCCTGCTCCTACACCAATATACACTGCTTCGAAATTTTCTAGTAGTTCGTCAATTGTGTGAATATTTCCGATAACATGATTTAATTCGATTTTACATCCAAGTCTCTTCAAATAATCAATCTCAAAATTAACGATTGATTTTGGCAATCTGAATTCGGGAATCCCATAAACTAGGACTCCACCAGATTGATGTAAAGCTTCAAAAATTGTGACCGAATAACCGAGTAGAGTCAGATCTGCAGCAACTGTGATACCTCCAGGTCCCGAACCGATAACAGCAATTCTCTTATTTGTTTTTGATTTTATAATCGGAATCTTCACCAAGTCCATCTTTCGTTCGAAATCAGCGATAAACCTTTCCAGATTACCAATTGCAACAGGTTTATCACGAATTCCCAGAATACATAATTTCTCACATTGATCTTCTTGGGGACATACCCTTCCACAAACAGCCGGTAAAACATTCCTTTCTTTAATCTTCTTTGCGGCTTCATTAAATTTTTCTTCGCAAAGGAGTCTGATAAACTCAGGAATATCAATGTTGACAGGACATCCATCAACGCATTTAGGATTTTTACATTGCAGGCATCTTCCTGCCTCCAGAAGTGCTAATTCCGTTGTTAATCCATATGGTACTTCCACAAAATTATGTATTCTCAGTTTTTGATCTTGTTCCGGCATTTCCTGACGAGGAATTTTCAGTTTGATCCGTCTCTCATCAGCTTTAGTTAGTCCATGCCATTCACATCCATGTTGTAGACAAATATAAAAAGGAAGTAGTTTAGAATATGCAGTAATAATTAATTTTGCAACCTTTGTATTACATTCATCGCATTTCATTTCTTCTGTAATTAGGCTTTTCAGACAATGAGGACATATCAAATCAGATAGTTTATCTCCTTCATTGAGTGGTACAGATGCTTCAACTTCAAAAACATCAAGATATGGACTCATCAAAATATCGATATCCTGTTTCTTGAATTTAGCTTTAAAAACCAATAATTCCTTGTTGTCTTTTTTAACATTGAAACTATTATTACAATGTGGACAATAAGTATTCAAAAAAGTCTTATACCGCAAATATTTTACATCATAATCCAACATAACTATAACCTCATTTTATCGAAAAGAGTAATGCATCTTTTTCTTCTTTCAAGTACATGGTATTTCTCTTTTCAAGCTCATCAAAATCAATTTCCGATGCTTCGAAATCCGGACCATCCACACAACAGAATTTGGTGCTTCCTGCGATTGTAACTCGACAACAGCCACACATCCCAGTTCCATCTACCATGATTGGATTTAAACTCACCATTGTTTTGATCCCATATTTCTTGGTTAGATTAGATACATTTTTCATCATGATGATAGGACCGATTGCATAAACCTCTTTGACATCATGTCTTTCATCAAGATATTTTTCCAATGGTTGTGTTACAAATCCCTGTTGACCATAACTTCCATCATCGGTTGTGATAACCATCTCATCACATAATAAATTCATCTCTTCTTCCAGGATTAACATCTCTTTCTCTCTAGCACCAATGATTCCTATAACATAATTGCCTGCCAGCTTCATAGCTTTTGTAATATGGTGAAGAATTGCAATACCTGTTCCACCACCAACGAAAATAATTGTTCCCAGTTTTTCAATATGCGCAGCTTTTCCAAGGGGTCCAACTACATCTTTAAAAAAATCTCCTGCATTTAAGGACCTCATTAAAGCCGTACTTTTACCCACAACTTGAAAAATTATTGTGATGGTTCCACTGAAAGGATCTACGTCTGCGACAGTAAGTGGTATACGCTCACCAGTTTCATTTACGCGAATTATCACGAATTGGCCTGGTTTTATCTTGACTGCGATTTTAGGGGCATTTACTATAAATTTTACAATTGTACCTTTTGCCATCTCTTGTTTCTGGATGATTTCGTACATATTACCATTCCTCACTATCTTCAATAATAATATATTTTAAATCTTCATCACTTAAACCATGCCATGTACAACCCTTTTTTGAACAAATGTAAAAATCTATCATCTTTGACATAGCAGCTACAGCAATTCTAGCAATTTCTGAATTACATTTTGGACATTTTTTCATTTTTTCAATCAGATTGCTATCACAATGCCAGCATTTAATGGCTTTTACTGTTTTCTTTTCCGGTAACCTTATTGTAGATTTATGAGAAAAGATATTCAAATATGGACTAAGAAGCAGGTATCCGATTTCATTATTATCCTTTTCAATTTTGAGTTTGAGCATATTATTTTCGATTAGACTTTTTTTGCAATGCGGACAAAACGACTGCAGGTAAGTTCCGGACATGATAATTTCACGATCATCGTTTATGACTTGATCTTTTTTTGTTTTGTCTGGTCTTTTTATTATTGTTATATTCTTCATACTATTTCCATGATATGAGAAATCTTCATAAAAGTGACCAAGTGCTGTTTTTAAATCTTGAAATTCAACCGAATGGTTCTCACAACCAACTTTTGAGCAAAAGTTAACTAAACCCCCATCAATCAAATTCAATTGAATCAAAGGAGATGAACAGATATCACAATTCTTTTCACTGGGAATCTGGGTTTTGCAATGAGAACATTCAAAAACACCGATCTTATTATCGGGTATATCAATATCAGAGCGAAAATTGTAGCTGCCGTAAATTGAGCTTAACCAGATATTGCCTTTTTTATCGTTGATATAGATAGTTAATTTTACTCCTGGTTCATTATCAATTAAATTCTTATCATCCATTAAAGATGCATGACAAACAGGACATTTAACTTTTACTGAAATTATATCTAACATTATTAACCTCCTTTGTTATTTTATGACACTGAGGAGAAATACCCCAGTGATACTTTACGCCCCAATATTTTAAATTTTCTAAAATTTAGTCAAGTATTTAATTATTTAATTAGAACGATTACATGAAGATGAGGTAAAACAAATAAAAAACGAAAGTACTTTTAGGGCAAAAGAAGTTCAATTTTATTTCAATTAGTCATTCTGATGAAATTTTAACTTTTTTCTTAGGAGGATCTAATTCGGAAAGATGATAAGCAGGAAGAACTTTATACTATTCAGCTAAAGGTTGATAAATCTTTAAATGTAAAATAATAGAAACCTTAGAAAGACATCATCATTAAATATCTAACATTTTATTATATTATTTTAACGTTCAGGAATTAAAGTATTACTTTTTCTTATATACAGGTGCTAAAGTAAGCGTCATTGTTTCCGGAGTCAATTCCCTTAATAATTCGGCTTTTAAAAGTTTTCTGGTTTCAGGTATTTCACAGCGCAATCGTACAACAGAATTTTGATCTAATTTACTAAGTTCCGCTTCTAACAAATTTCGCAAAACGTTCTCATCCTCTGTTAGTTTTGTGATATCCAATCTTATCATGGGGCGTGTGGGGAAGATGTGGAACTTCATTTCTATCAATTCCCATCTAGAATCTGATTCTTCAAATATGAGTTCATAAAATCCTTTTTCCTCTGCCATCTCCACAACAGATGTGCGTTCTGTTGAACCGGGATATATAACCGGAATCTTATCTCCCCTTTTCTCATAATGAAATATCTGAGCTCTGTGTATATGACCGGAAAGAACTGCATGATAATCTGCAGGTAGCATTTCTAAAGGCAGAACATCGATTCCATAACGGAAAGTAAAACCTTCAATTTTTGATTCCTGAATTGCTTGATGCATTAAAAGAAGTTTTATATCTACGCCAGGATTTCCTTCTGTAGCTTCTTTAAAAACTTGCTCGAATTGTAATCTGATACCGTTCCTGATATTAGGAAAACCAGTAATGCCTATGATAGCATTTTTCTTTTCGAAAAAGAAAGTTGAAGGTTCATCAAAAATGTAGATATTTTTATGATTCATTAATATGGAAGAGGGGAGAACCGAGCGCTCATGATTTCCGGGAACAATTACAAAGGGAATATCATTTTCAGCAAAATTATACAGAATATCATAAGCTTTATC
>JAGLPW010000036.1 GCA_023137125.1 Candidatus Cloacimonadota bacterium
ATCATATTCTTAGTATAGAGGTTATAGTAATAATCTTTTCTATCCATCAATTCGACGTGTGTTCCCTGCTCAATAATCTTCCCTTTGCTGATAACGTAAAGCAGATCAGCATTACGAACAGTAGAAAGACGATGAGCGATGATGATTGTAGTTCTGTTCTGAGAAAGTTCTTCCATCGCTTTCTGGATATATGCTTCCGATTCTGTATCCAAAGAAGATGTTGCTTCGTCAAAAATTAGAATTGGTGGATTCTTTAGGAAAGCTCTGGCGATCGAAATTCGCTGCTTCTGACCACCTGAGAGCTTTACCCCTCGTTCACCTGTAAGTGTATCAAATCCATCCGGCAATGATTGAATGAAATCAAGTATATTAGCTTTACGGGCAGCTTCGATGATCTCTTCTTCGCTAGAATTGGGATTTCCATAAATTATATTTTCACGGATTGAAGTATCGAACAAGAATACATTCTGTTGAACAATACCAATATTTTTCCTTAATGATTTCTGCTTAAGATCCATAATATTGTTTCCATCAATGGAAATTGATCCTTCCTGAGCTTCATAAAAGCGGGGGATCAAAGAGGCAATGGTAGATTTTCCTGCACCGGATTCTCCAACAAGTGCAATGGTTTTTCCAGCAGGAATTGTCATGTTTATGTTTTGAAGAACCCAATCTTCGGATGAAGTGTATTTGAAAGTTAGATTTTTAATATCTATTGATCCCTTAACATTCGAAAGCGAAAGTGCATTTTTCTTATCTTTAATGTCGGGTTCAATATCCATAATTTCGATAAATCTTTCAAAAGCTGTCGAACCCTGTTGAAACTGCTCAGTGAAATGAACCAGTCTCTCTATAGGCCTTAAGATAAAATTCACATAGAGCGTGAATGCCAGCAGATCAATTACATCTATCTGACCAAGATAAATTAGGTAAACTCCACCACCAATAACTACCAGATAATAGAAATCTGTAAGAAAAGTCATTCCAGCAAAATAGACACTCATGATCTTATACATCTTCTCTTTAGCACGCTGAAAAGAAAAATTGATGTGTCCGAATTTTTCCATCTCCAGATGTTCATTAGTAAACGATTTAACTTCCCGAATTCCCTGAACTGAATTTTCTACCGAACTATTGATGTCAGCAATTCGCTTTCTCACCAGACGAAATCCACCTTTCATGCGGCGACCATAAGTTAATCCCCATACAATAAGTAGAGGAACCGGGATCATGGCAATAAATGCCAGTGAAACATTGTAATGGAACATGGCAATGAATGAGCCTATTATCATGAAAACAGAAATGATCAAATCCTCTGGAGCGTGGTGTGCAACTTCAGCTATCATATTGAGGTCATTAGAGATTCTCGACATAATATGCCCTGTTTTCACATTATCAAAATAATTAAAAGACAACTTTTGTAGATGGGCAAACATATCTGATCTCATATCAGATTCCATACGCACACCCATAATATGACCCCAACGAATGCGAATATACGTGAAAACGGATTTGAAAATAATGATCCCACCCATTATTGCCACTAAAGTGATGATCCCATTTAAATCTTTATTAGGTATATGAACTTTGAGTAAGGTTCGTGTAAGCATCGGCATGAAAACAGACAAGATCGCTGCCAGGAAGGCAACTACCATATCCAGGATAAACAAAAACCTATGCGGTTTGTAATATTTTATAAATCTTTTTAACATAACTTTTCCTTAATTATCCTTCGATACATCCGAAAACTACCGGACATTCAGGATGATAATTAATATAACATATATCTTTTTGTCTTTCTGAGAAATTATTTTTTTGATTATTCTTACAAAAAATCACAAAAAGAAGAGAAATCTTTTTTAAATAATAAGATGCTATACCTTATAAGATTTCTATTTATGCACTTTCTTGATAAACTCTTCAACTTCCGGAATTCCACCTTGATAAATAAGATAACCATTATAAGGCTCACGTTTAGTAATGTCATCAGCAATTGGTGTCATCATCAAATCACGAACTTTATCCATATCTTCTGTTTGCCCTAGTGCCCAACTCAGTTTAACAAATGCAACTTCAGGTAGCATATTTTCGGTAGGAATAATTCCGTAATTCATCAAGTCACGACCGGTATCATAAACAAACATATGAACATAACCCCACAAAGTCTGCACGGTCATATAAATTGGAATTCCCAATTTTTGACATTTCTTGATAGCAGGATAGAGAGGTTTATTCACATGCCCCAATCCAGTTCCTGCGATCACAATTCCCTTATAACCATTATCAATAAGTGAATAGATCATATCCGACTGCATATTAGGATAGTAATAAAGCAAAGCTACTTTATCTTCAAAATAAGGCAGGATTTTAACTTTTTTATCATTTCTTCTACGATTATAATTCAGTTTGATCGGAGTTATCTTATCCCGGGTTACTGTTGCAATGGGAGTATCACCGATGGTTCGGAAAGTAGAGCGATAGGAAGAATGCATTTTACGAACGCGAGTTCCCTGATGCAGAAGTCCGTATTCATCTGATGTAGGACCGAACATGCAAACCATTACTTCTGCAATATCAGATTTTGCTGCAGCCGTAGCCGCATGCATTAGGTTCAATGCTGCATCTGATGAAGGACGATCGGAAGATCGTTGAGAACCAACCAGTATAATTGGAATCGGAGGATCCTGAATCATGAAAGAAAGAGCTGCTGCAGTGTGATGTAGTGTGTCTGTTCCATGTCCAATAATAATGCCATCTATTCCTTTTTCAATTTCCTTACCAATGGCAATTGCTAGAGTTTTATATTGTTCGGGTCCCATATTCTCGCTGAAAACTGCAAATAATTTTTCAGTTTCTAAATTACAAATATCAGCCAGTTCCGGAACTGCACCATACAATTCTCCGGGAGAGAAGGCAGGAATCACTGCTCCCGTTCTATAATCCAGCCGGGAAGCAATTGTGCCGCCTGTTCCAAACAGTTTTACTTTTGGTTGACCTTCTGTGAATGGGAATTCTTTTTCCGGTATTTTATAATGTGCTTCTTTGTATCCGATCTCTTTCATATCGGTTATTGTACCGACATCGATGCCCACATTATAACCTGTTACAAGTTTCAGAACTATATGTTTATCATCGTCATTTTCGGAGCGGGGAAGAATAATTCCACTGAAATCACCACGAGTGGTTTTGATTTCAGCATCACCCCAAACTCGAATATTGAATTTTTTCAGGATTTCTACTGCATCACCTTTGTAGCCTTTAAAGATGTCTATCATTTTACACCTCCCTCAGATAGGGATTTTTGAACAAAATCATTCAGTTCTCGCAAAGGTATATTTCCCAGAGCGATCGGTCTTAAATTTCCCATGATCCATTTCTCTGCTGCTTTAGGATTTTTTGATCTATTAATTTTAGGGAACATTAATTGTAGACTAATCACATTTTTCAGAATAGCTTCTTTCTTATATCCCTCAAATTCCAGTGAGTTAAGAACAGATTCAAATTCCATCTGAGAATACAAGTAAATAACCGGCAAGATTAATTTAACAATATCAAAAGAGAGTTTTTTTTCTATTATAAATTTGAACATATCGTAAACTTTGGTATATGGGAATGGAACATCCGGAATTAATTGTCCCTCAATGTGTTTTAAGGTATGAGCAAAAGTAGTTGCTATATATTTTGGTTTGATTTTAAATTCATTGTTTATCCGTTCGATCTCCGGGACAAGATTATTCCTGAGAATATAATGATAACAATCCTCCGGCACTTGCCATTTTTTTAGTTGTTTTAATCTTCTAACCAAATCTACGGGAAGCTCCTTTCTTTGTTTTTCAATGTATTCATCTTCAATTGGAATTGGAGCAGAATCTGTGTCGGGATACATTCTATCTGCACCGGGAAGAACACGTTCAAAAATTGTAGTTCCATCTGCCAGAGCTTTACGAGTTTCATTTGGAACACCCTCAAAAGCCATTCTGCAACGTTCTTCTATTGTCTCACAAGCAGTTTGAATATCATCCTGCATAGCCCAAAAAACTATCTGAGCATCATTTGCTTTACTTTTAAGTAACTTTGTGCGTTGTTTTAAAAGCGATTCACTGAATACAGGATTCTTATCTTCTGAGTGCACGCAATTTGGTTTCTCTAAGCAAGCAATAACTTTGAGTCTTCCTTCAAGTTCATCTGTAAAAGTTTTTCCCGGTTGAAGAAAATGTGATAATATTCCTTTGAAGTCAGGAAGATTACAAGCAATTAATTTCCAGTCATTATTCATTGCTTCCTTTATGGGTGTATAACCAATATCAGAAACATCAAAATCTACGTTCCTAAAATCAGGTTTCCACTTTTTCGCATCTGATATACGTTTATTTAGTTCATCTTTGATGATTAGAAGTGCTTTTTGACGGAAAGCCTCATTATGAGTAAGTTCCGGTATCCATTTATTACGAGAAACTCCCTTTATCTCAACCCGAGTTCCACCTGTTATGCTCACGTTCACATCCTCTCTTCCGGCACCAATTCCAACACGAACTCTTCCGGAACTTCTATTTAGAAAGCGAATAAATTGTGCAGCTTCCAAAACTTCATCAGGTGT
>JAGLPW010000037.1 GCA_023137125.1 Candidatus Cloacimonadota bacterium
TATAAAGTTTTATAAACTGGAGAAATAAAATGAAATCTGCAAAATTGAGAGTTTTAGTAAAAAAGGTAAAAAAGTGTCTTTGCGAGCTCTATCAGCAAACTAGATGCTTAAAAACCTTTTGCTAATATCAATCAATAGAATTGAATTACAGATTAAATAAAAATGTTTCAGACACAACAGAATGAAACATTCTGAAAAAATCTCAAATTTTGCAGAAATTGATAATAAGATAAATTAATATAGGAGAGTAAAATGAAAAAAGGATTTGTATTAGTAGTAATGTTAATGTTTGCGCTTGCTTTGAGTGCGCAATTATCGATCGCAACAACAGATAATTTCATGACAACAAAAGTAAATCCGGCAGCGATGGGTGTTGGAAATAGTGGAGGGACGACCTTCCTGGGAACTTATGATGAAGATGGGTTCTATGAAGATATTTATTCCATTTTCTTTAATTTTGATAATTTTGGATATGTACTGGATAGAGTTGGAAATGACAATTATCATCGACTGGCAATGAGCAGTTTTAAATCGGATTTTCTTCCAAATTTATACCTGGGTTTATCCTGGGATTGGAAAAACAAGTATTTTAAAGATGGAGACATTAAAGAATCTATCTTGATCCGTCCAAATGATTACATGTCTTTTGGAGCAATTGTTCATGGTTTCTTTAAAGAAGAGACAACTTATGATTTTGGTGTGGCAGTAAGACCAATGTTTTTTCACAGCAATTGGACAGATAGAATAACCATAAGTGCAGATACTAATTTTGATAGGGAAGATTTCACAAAACCAGTTGTTGGTCTGCAAACAGAAATTCTGGATGGCATTAAACTTGGTGGTTCCTACAATATGGAAGACGAAACAATTGGTATCGATTTTGGAATTTCTTTTGGGAACTTTGGAATCGGCAGCACTGTAAACGCAGATACCGAAAACGAATTCTCTCATGGTCAATATTATTTAAGTGCTTCAGATAAAGCATTTAGAACTATTATCGGTAAAGAAAAGAATTACTTCCTAGATTACAAACTTAAAGGTGAAGTAATGGAGAAGAATCCGGTTCAGAAGTTTGGACCCTTTAGATTTGTAATGTCAAAAGGGAAAACACTATCGGAAATAATCGAAGAACTAAAAGAATTAAAAGAAGATAAGAATGTGATAGGTCTTGTTTTTAAATCCGGAAATTTTGAAGCCAAATTTGCTCAACGTACTGAACTTAAAGAAGCATTCTTAGATTTCAAATCAACTGGTAAAAAAATTGTATTCTATTACGAGGGAATAAGCGGAGCAAACTATGCTTTTGCAGCTTCTATTGCAGATGAGATATACCTTAATCCAATTGGATCAATAGATTTAAAAGGTATCTCAGTGAATATGCCTTATTTCAAAGATCTGCTCGATACACTTGGGATAGATGTAGTGAACTTAAAAAGTCATGATTATAAAACAGCAGGGAATCCAATTACTGAAAATCACATGACTGATGCAGAGCGTGAAACTTATGAAGCACTTTTGGACGACTTTTATAATGAGATCGTGATGATGATAAAAGAGGGAAGAGGTGATAAATTAGCAAAATCTGTAGAGCAGCTTATAGATGATGGTCCCTATTGGAATGCAGATAAAGCACTTGAACTTGGACTCATTGATGGAGTGATCTACGAAGATCAACTGGAAGACGAGATCAAAGGTAAATTCCAATCTGCCAAGATAGTAGATAAATACAATAACAACGTGGCTACAACTAAATGGAGCAAACCACGAAAAGATAAAGTTGCGATAATCTATGCAATTGGCAGCATTCATTCTGGAGAAGGACTTCCCGGAAAATCAATTGGCTCGGTAACAACTGCTAAAGCAATTAAGCAGGCACGAGAAGATAAATGTGTAAAAGGTATTATCATCCGTGTAGATAGCGGTGGCGGCTCTGCTCTTGCTTCCGACATTATTGCCAGAGAAGTTGAACTATGTAAAACAGGAAAAAATAAGAAACCGATTATAATTTCTATGGGTGGTGTAGCTGCCAGTGGCGGTTATTATATTGCTGCTTTTGCTGATAAAATTATCGCACAACCTACCACAATAACAGGTTCAATCGGTGTTATTGGAATTTTCCCTGTATTTGAAAGATTGTATGAGAAGATACATGTAAACTGGGATACTGTGAAAAGAGGTAAACATGCCGATCTCTATTCAACTCACAGACATCCGACAGATGATGAGAAGAAGATCGCTGAAGATGCTATTCATCACTTCTACGATGTATTTATCACAAAAGTAGCAGAAGGACGCAGGCTATCAAAAGATGATGTTCATAAAATAGCACAAGGTAGAGTTTGGACCGGCAAGCAAGCTTTTGAACGCGGACTGGTTGATGCTCTTGGTGGAATGGATCTGGCTGTTAAAGAAATGAAAAAACTGGCTGATCTTGAACACGAAATAAAGTTAGTTGAATTTGAAGGTGAAGATTCTGATAAGTCAATTTCAATTGGTATGAAAGCTTCATCATTTATTCCTGATGGATTGAAAACTATTTGGGAATTTGGCACAAAAATGAAAAAATTAGATAGTGAAAATTACTTAATGATCTTACCGGTAGAACCGGAAATTAAATAGCTCCTCCCTAAAAGAAAAGCCCTGTCTCGTTTATCGAGCAGGGCTTTTTGTTTAAGTTAATTATCTATTTTAGCAGCAAACATTTTTTAACTGCTTCAATTTTACCATTCACTTTTAATTTGTAGAGATATATTCCTGATGAGACTGGTTTGTTAGAATCATCTCTTCCATCCCATTTTACTAAATGAGAACCACTTTCATAAGATTCATCTGCAATTGATTTTACTTTTTGTCCTTTAGCATTATAGATTGATAATTCTACATTGCTTTCTTCAGGAATTGAGAAAGATATATTAGTAGTGGGATTGAAGGGGTTTGGGTAATTTTGATGTAAATATGAGTAGGATGGTGAGTACATAGTATTGTCTTCGATTCCATTCATTCCGTATTCGTATTTTCCCATATCTGGTGCATATCCCGTGTATTCATCAGGAGATAAATCTAATATAATTTCACCTCCAAACTCAAAATAAGCTATACCTGAATCAATGCAAGGAGAACTCTCTTGTAAAGTGTAATTTGGCAATTCAAAAAGAGGATCAGAATTAATATTACCTGTTCCTTCCCAACCATCTTCAATGTTAGAATAGAATATATTAACTTCTGAATTGTAACCTTGATGTATAACATTTGGTTGATTATTCCAATAAATAAAGTTTAGTCCAAGTAAAGTTGAATAAAATGCATCAATCCCCCCTAGTGTAGAAGAGCCACCTGAGTTATTTGAGAAAGTAGAATTTACAATATTTGATATAGAATGGTTTAGCATCATTGTCCCACCTCGAAAGGTTGATGAGTTATCTGTTATCTGAACTCTGTTTAGGTTTAAAATAGATTCCATACATTTTAAGCCACCTCCTTCATAAGAGGAATTGTTGGAAATAATCATGTCTGATAGATCTACATCACTACCTAAAATATTAATTCCACCTCCTACAAAAGAGTGATTATTGGAAATAATCATATCTGAAAGATCTGTTTCACTAGCTTCAATATGAATCCCACCACCACTGTTATATGAAATAATAGAAATACCATTTATCAATTGTAAGTTTGCTATATAAGAGTTTTCGACATTTTTTAAGAAGAGTACATTATTTTGAGACTCTGCATCTAAAATTGTATTAAGCTGATTCATGCCTATCAATGAAATATTACTTAAACATACTATAGGAAATATTTCATTTGTTGATTGAAAACTATAAGTACCTTGGTCTAAATGAATTGTATGGGGATTTGACTCTTCAGCAATAATAATTGATGTTGCATGAGATATATTTTTTAAAGGTTCATCCCAAGAAAGTCCACTATTGGTATTATCACCTTGTGGAGAAATATATAAATCAGCATCAACTTGTTCAAAAAGTGAATTCTGAATGTTAAATATAATGCTTCCACCAGTCTCACAAACAGAATGATAAGCTGTTGGTTCAAGTACTGTGAACGTATCTACGATTACAAAGGTTGGAATATATGAATATATATCACTACCAATTGAAGCGTGATTATTATAAATGTTATTTTTAAAAACATTACTAAAATTTATTGAACCATTTTCTCCAACAGCAATACCACCACCTCTAAATGCTATATTATCAGCTATTAATGAGTTTTTAATAAACAAATTACTTTCATGACGAATTGTAATTCCACCACCCCATCCAGTTTTAGATTGATTATCTTTAATCTCTACATTATCAAATAACGCTTCTGAATTCATATCTAAATAAATACCACCTGAACTTCCTGTAGATGTATTATTTTTTATTTCTGAATTACTAATTGATAAGTTTGAATTGTTGCGAGAATAAAATCCTCCTCCAGAGCCATCAGTCGAATTGTTGTAAAGTTCAATATTTGCAATTACAAGGTTAGAGGAGCTACAATAAAAACCTCCACCATCACAGTAAAAATATTCACCCCAAGAAGCAATATTGCTGAAAATCTTTGTATTATTAATATTACTATTAGAGTTTATACAATAAATTCCACCTCCCTCATTCGCCACGTTATTATAAATATTTATGTAATCTATTTCAGGATTTGAATTTTCACAATATATTGCACCCCCTCGATAATGATCATAATATATTCCCGGTTCTTCTTCGAAAATAAAATGTTTTCCACTACCTCCAGTAAGTGAAAAACCAATTAATACAGTAGTATAGTTTTCTCCACTTTCAAATCTAACTACACTTCCATTTTGGTTGCCATCTATTATAGTTTGTGAAATGTAACTAGTATCTTGAGTAGTAAGAAAAAGAGAGGCAACGGTTATGTTATTTCCATTATAATTTATATTTTCATTATATGTTCCCGGTTGCACTAAAATAGTATCACCATCAACTGAAACATTAATTCCTGCTTGTATTGTTGGTTGGTCTGCAGGAATGTTAATAATTGTTCCCAAAAGATTTGAAATAATAAAAAATATAATAATAAAAATCCAACTTTTCATTTTTCCTCCAACTACTTCAGTTGCTGCTAAAGATGTATTCCCGTCATACTCGTCACAAAATTCTCATTTAGAATTATAAATTTAGTTTCAATATTCTTCATTAATGTTTCTCTTTGCAATCTCAATTCTTAACTTGCTTTTTAATTCTTTTATGTCAATATTTAAAAAAGTGCCTGGATAGAAATTGTAACTGAAACTCGACTCGAGTTGTTTCAACCCGAGTCGGGTTCAAACATTATTCCAACTTTAATGAGATCAATCCTGCCGTGAGATAGCAGACTGAAGCAATAATAAAGACGAATTTAAAGCCAAATAAAATTGCTAAAATTGTTGCTAACATTATACTGATAACAGAGAAAAAACCATTAATTCCCCAAGCCCAGGCAATTCTTGATGTATCCGTTTTTTTGATTCTTACCAGACCTTGTGGAAATGGTATTCCCATAAAAAACCCTAAAGGCATCAGAAACATAATCGTAATACAAATTTTTATAATTTCATTTTGATCCATGAAAATCGGGAGGATCAGATCTAAACAGAAAGAATAGAAAATAATTATACTTATAATTATCAAACTTGCATAGAATATTCTGCGTTTGGGAGGGAATATTTTATCGGAGAAATAGCTGCCGATTCCAGAAAATATGAGTATTGCAGAGATTATCACGCTCAAAGAATAAGTGGGATGAGACAGAAATAAAATCAACTTTTGGATGAGCGGCATTTCTACGAAGAAGAAAGCAATTCCAATCAAACCAAAATATGTGATTATCTTTCCATTGAGATTATTTCGCTTTTTCCGAATAAAAAATAATGGTAAAACAATCAAAATAAAACTGATCATCAGAACCGGAATGAGCAG